>CAZQBE010000234.1:0-3900 GCA_964591595.1 uncultured Flavobacteriaceae bacterium | reverse complement strand
ATCACAAAAGACATAATCATAATATCAAAGCGTGAAGAATCTGCTGTTCATGTTTATTTACTTCCATTTCCACATGATACAGAAAATATTTTAACAGCACAATTAATCATGACTAAAGATTTTTATCCAAATATTAATTTTAATACATCCCAATGGATAGTTGCTGGCGATATATCTAAAGATGGTAGCGAGATCTTAATTAAATCCTACAAAGATGTATTTTATTTCTCTAGAGAAAGTAATCAAAGCATATTTGATGCTCTCAATACTACTGGTGAAAAACTTCCATATGTTACTGAACCTCAAGGTGAAGCAATTTGCTGGGATAGAATGACTTCAGGTTATTTTACTTTAAGTGAAGAAGCAGACGATGCAAACCAACCTGCTCACTTATATTTTTATCCATTTAATTAATTTTTAATCTATTCTCAACTAGATTCAAACATAATCCTAATATTTAAAATATATTTTTGCTCTGGTAATTAAAATAAGGAGTTAAAAAATGAATATTAAAAAATTTTTTGTAAGCGCAGCAATAATGATTTCATTCGCATTTGCGCAAGCAGGTAGTATTTCAGGTGTGGTTGTTGATTCCAATGGATCATTCCCGCTTGGGGGTGCTAATGTTTTTTTAGAGGGTACCGATAAAGGTGGCATTACTGATAATGAAGGTAAGGTGTACATTTTGGATGTACCTGTTGGAGATTACACAGTAATCGTTTCTTACATTGGCTTTGATTCTTTTGAGCAGTCTGTAAGCGTTCAAGAAAACAGTACAATAAATTTTCTTGCTTTTCTTTCTGCAGGAGTGATAGAAGGTAGCGATGTAAACGTTTTAGGAAACTCGTTATCAAGTCAAGCAAGAGCCTTGAATAGTCAAAAAAATAAAGTAAACGTTAGTAATATTGTCTCTGCTGATCAAATTGGTAAATTTCCAGATTCAAATATTGGGGACGCATTAAAAAGAGTTCCTGGAATTGTTGTTTATAATGATCAAGGTGAGGCACGTTTTGGACACGTAAGAGGAACTCCTTCTCAGTTTAACTCCGCAACAATAAACGGTGAACGTATGCCATCGGCTGAAGCGGAAATTAGAAGTAATCAATTAGATTTAATTCCTGCAGATATGATTCAAACTATCGAAGTTATCAAAGCTTTAACACCTGATATGGATGCTGACGCAATAGGTGGTTCAATTAATTTAATTACTAGAAAAGCCACTGGACCAAGAACATCTTTAACTTTTGGTGTTGGACAAAATCAATTGGAAGAGGCTGGTGAAATTTCACAGTTATCAGCTGTGTATTCAAATAGAGCATTAGATAATAAGCTTGGGTATATGTTTAACTTCTCTTATTACGATAACTGGTTAGGCTCTGATAATGTTGAAGCAGAGTGGGATGATGAAGGTGAATTACAAGAAATGGATATACGTAAATATCTTGTGCATCGTGAAAGAAAAAGTGTTGGAATGAGATTAGATTATAATCTTGGTTCTACCGAATTATATACAGATTTGAATTATAATGATAGAGACGATTTTGAAAATAGATATCGTTTAAGAACCAAAGATATTTCTGATGGATTTGGTGAACAAGAAATCAGACGTCAAACCAAAGCAGGGTTACCTGGAAATGAATATGGAAGATTAGAAGATCAGAAACTATCTTCATACAAATTTGGTGGTACTACGCTAATGAATAAATTAAAATTAGATTACTCATTGAAACTATCTGAGGCATCAGAAGTGCGACCAAATGAAAGATATATTTCAATGAGATTAAGAGATGTTACTGCAATCTATAATGGTAATACCAATAAACCTTTTGTGGGCTTTAGACCTGGTGATGCCATTGATCTTAACTCAAACTGGGATTTAAGAGAAATAACTGAAGAACACCAAGACACTCAAGAAAAAGCAACTACATTTAAATTCGATGTAGATTATGAATTAAGTAGTTCTCTAAAACTTGAAACTGGTTTTAAAAATACCGTAAGAGAAAAATATAGAAATAATATGTTTTACGAGTATGAGCCTGTAGATGAAGATGCTTTTTTAGAGGATGTTTTTAGAAATACTGCTAGTCAAACCAAGGATGAATGGTTAAATGATGAAGGTAGTACTAGATATGAATCTGGTAGATTTGTTACTAGAAAATTTCTTGGCAATCTCGATTTAGATAATACATCACTTTTTGAAAGACAAGTAAATAATGAAGAGTTAGCAGGAAATTATGATGCCACAGAAGCAGTAACAGCATTTTACATGATGGCTTCATACAAGGCATCTGATCGTATGAATATTACTGGCGGTGTGAGAATGGAACAAACATCATTAACAGATTTAGAGGCAAGAAGTTATGATGCTGATGATGATGAAAATACAGTCGTTCAAGGAAGTGACAATGATTATTCGAATGTATTACCATCATTACATATGGTGTATGATATGGATGAATTATCAAAAGTAAGATTTGCATTTACGCAATCGCTTGCTCGACCAAATTATTTTGATATTGCTCCTTATCAAGAAGTCGTTAGAGAAGATGAAGAGATTAAAGTCGGTAATCCAGAACTAGAACCAACATTATCATCAAATATTGATCTAAGTTATGAAAGGTATTTTGAAGATGTCGGAATTTTTTCTGTAGGTATGTTTACTAAGAATATTACAGACTTTATTGCTTATACTAAAGGTGATGTAACTTCTGCAGATAATTTGCCTTCAGCTTATAATGGTTTTGAATTAGAAAAAGCTGTTAATGGAGGAGACGCCTCTTTAGTAGGTTATGAGCTTGCTTTTCAAAGACAAATCTTTCCTGGATTAGGTCTTTACATGAATGTAACAAGCATTAGTTCTAAAATAGATAATTTAGATCCAGAGCTACAGGCAGATCGTCCTGACATTAAAGATGATCCGATGCCAGGAACATCAGAATTATCATATAATTTATCACTATCGATGGACAGAGGGCCTTTAAATGTACGACTTTCTATGAATCATCAAGGCGAATTCTTGGAAGAGTATAATGATACAGCTGCCGAAGATAGATGGTACGATGAGGCAACATTTGTGGACATAAATGCAAGTTATAGATTAAGAGATAATATTGCTTTATATGCCGACTTTAATAACCTAACAAATCAACCATTAAGATACTATCAAGGTAGTTCACAGTATCTTATGCAAGAAGAGTACTATAATAAAAAAATAACAATAGGAATTAAAGCTGACTTGTAAGAATCAATATTATAAAATAGATTAAATAATGATGAATAATCTTAAGATAAAAATAGCTCCAATATTAATTGGAGCTATTTTTATACTCCAATCTTGTACAAGCGAATCTTTTAAAAACTTTAAAACCCTTCCTGAAGAATTTCATACATTTCAAACACCTCAATCAAACATTGATAGTATTGCATTTTGGAAAAGTAAAGATGAACTCATATCACATATTTATGTTACAGGCAAAGAAGATGGTGCAGTGCATATTTATAATGCTAATAATGGAGATTTCGTTGGCTTTCTTAAAAAAAATAGTAGTGGTTTAGGTGAGTTTCAAAGACCAAATGGTATTTTAGTCCTTGAAGATATATTATACGTAGTTGAGAGAGACGCTCACAAAATCTCCATATTTAGCTTGCCAGAATTAACATTTGAATCCTCCATTGGATTCAACGAATTACAATATCCTTATGGCATTGCAGGTTTTACAGATTCTATTGATAAATCTCATAAAATATTTGTTACAGATAACCCAAATGCAGGCCTACCGCAGAAAGATCGTATTAAGCACTGGAAAATAAATTACAACGAAGATATACAAATTGAATATTTAGGACTATTTGGTAATGAAATGTTTAGGAAAGTAGAAACAATTGCTTGCGATAAAGAAT
>CAZQBE010000233.1:0-4022 GCA_964591595.1 uncultured Flavobacteriaceae bacterium | reverse complement strand
AAGTATGTTCTTCTTTAATGCCATACAGTTCAACACTAATAATTTGCATTTTTTTAATTGCTGGTTTTTGGGATTCAAAATCAAGCAGTTTACCTATAATTATGGCTTTTGCTTCGCTATGTCCTAAAATATATTCGATAGTGTCTGCTCCCAAGGTTGGATAAATTGGAACACATGTATTACCAGACATCATTATTGCCAAATCTGCCATAACCCAATGCGCACAATTGGAAGATAATAAGGCTACTTTACTCTTTGGTGGTAAACCAAATCCTTTTATGGCAGTCGCAATACGTCGCGCTTCATCTCCAGCTTTCTTAAATGTATAAATTTCAAGTCCGCCATTTACATATTGTCGTAAATATTCTTTGTTTGGTGATGTCTTTTCCCAATGCAAAAAAGCATTGAGTGGTGAAGTGAATTGTTGCATAGTGTTGGTTGGTTATATATTAAAGAGTTTACAAGTTAATTAAAAATATCTTTTGATACAGAAATAGTGAGTTCCTCGTTATTCATCAAGGTTTTTGCTAGCCCTCTGGTTTTTATAAGTTCGTAAATATAGAAAAACTTCATGGTATGAATTTTACTTTCATAAAATTCGTTACTTTGATTTCCATTGTTTTTCTCTAAAATTTCTTGAGCTGCATTTGCTGTTTTTAACCACTGCCATCCTACTACTATGGTACCTAAAAAATCCATAAATACTGTAGCATCAGCAAGAAAACGTTCGTAATTCCCTTTTAAAGCATGAGGCATTAATATGCCCATTACTTTTTGCACTAATCCTACATTTTCTAATAACATAGCAACATAAGGTTTTAGATTATCGTAAGCATTAGCATCGTTTATGGTTTGTTGAATTTCTTCTGCTAACAACTTGAGAGCTTTACCATTTTTTGTTGTAATTTTTCTGCCTAATAAATCTAAAGACTGTATACCTGTAGTGCCTTCATATAAGGCAATAATACGTATATCTCTATAATATTGTTGTGGCATAAAATCGAAACAAAACCCATAACCTCCTAAAATTTGAACGGCATTACTGGTGGACTCTATTCCTTTTTCGGCTGGATATGTTTTTGCAATTGGTGTTAATAATTCTAATAACAAATTATACTTTTCTTTTTCTTCTACTGAAGTACTTGTAATCTCTTTATCAAAATAATTTGAGGTTTGAAAAATTAAACTCATCGATCCTTCTACTATTGCTTTTTGAGTGAATAACATTCTCTTAATATCAGGATGATTGATGATTAATGTTTGCTCTTCATCAGCATTTTTTTGTCCAGAGCTGTTTAGTTTTCGCCCTTGAGGTCGCTCATTAGCATATTTTAAAGAGGAATAATATGCAGCTGAAGAAATAGCTGCTCCCATTCGTCCTGTTGCTATTCGAGCTTCATTCATCATTTGAAACATGTACGACAAACCTTTATTAGGTTCTCCAACTAACCAACCTCTACAATCGTCATTATCGCCAAAAACAATATGGGTTGTACAATAGCCTTTTTGTCCCATTTTTTCAAACTCACCAACAATGTCAGCACTATTATAAACTAATTCACCATTTTCAGAAGGTCGCTTTTTAGGAACTACAAACAAGGACACTCCTTTTACTCCAGATGGTGCGCCATCAATTCTTGCTAATACTAAATGCACAAAATTGCTTGAATACTGATGGTCTCCAGACGAAATAAATATTTTTTGCCCTTTAATTAAATGGTAATCTTCATTTGTAGGAGTTGCAGAAGTTTTAACATCGGAAAGGGAACTTCCTGCTTGAGGTTCGGTTAAACACATGGTTCCTCCCCAAGTTAAGTCTAACATATTAGGAACAAATGTGTCTTTGAGCTTTTGACTACCAAAAGACAAAATTAAATTAGCAGATCCTGCTGTTAAACCAAAATATCCTGGCACATGATTGTTTGCCGCTTCCATAATAAAATAAGCAGCATGAAAAATGGTTGAAGGTAATTGCATTCCTCCATCATCATAATCAAACCCTAAACCTACCAAACCCATTTCGCCACCAGGTTTTAGTATATTTTCAAATTGTGGATGCACATTAATTTTCCCATCTTTAAAATAGGATGGTTTTTCGTCCATGTCTTTGATATAAGGAAATAAAGCAGTATCGGAAAAAGTTTTAACCGAATCTATAAAAATATCCAGAGCTGTTTTGTCGTAATCACTAAAACGTTCTCTGCTTAATAAGTCTTCAGTATGGTGTACATTATATAATAAGAATTTTAATGTATCAATATTTACGTAGTTGTTTTGCATCTTTAAAATTTATAAGCCTAAAAATAACTAATAAATATTAAAGAATCTAACTACTCTTTCCCATCAACATAATCCTGCAAATAAGAAAATCTTTCTGTAAGCTTTCTGCTTTCAGTCATTTTAGCTCTTTCTAAAACACCATCTTTATCATTATTAAAAAAGGCTGGAATTACACTATCGCAAAACATAGTGCCAAATCCTCTACTAGCGTTATCTGGCAATTCGCATGGTAAATTATCAACAGCCATAACCACAATAGCATCCTTGTCCATAAAATCAACTTCACTTTCAGTTATTGGATTATATCCGTAAACAGGATTTTCTATAGTTGATGAACGTATTGTAGATGCGACTGGTCCATCTATATCACAACTAATATCAGCAACTACTTTAATATTAAAATCATTTGATTTTGCATCTTCTCGAGTAAACAAATAAGGTGCTCCATCTCCATAAAAATGACCAGCTATATACATATCACTTACTTTTGCAAAACGCATAAATGTAGAATCGTAATCTGTTGCATTATCAAAAAAGTCATACATATCTAATAGCTTTTCATCTTTACGTTTGTTATAATCTAATACATCTATTTGTACATAAACGGCTTCATTAAACGTTTTAGTTAAATAGTCTTCGACTGAAACTTCTTTGATTTTTAAATGGTCTAAAATCTCTTTAGCTCCATTACCAACTCTTCCTTTTCCAGTAAGTACAATTTTAATATTTGGAAGTTTAATGGTGTCTAAATATGTTTCAAGTGCTTTTCTATTTTTAAAAGTTCCGGCTTTAGGCAAGTTATAGTCTCCAAATTTTAAACCATAAGCTCTTAAACCATTATAAGCTCCAACAACTCCTGCATAATAACCAAATCCAATTAGTCTAAAGTTATCTTTATTTACTATTGTTTCATGGTCGTAAAATTCTATTTTTTTTTCTAATAATGCTCTTAATAGATCTCTATTATAAGACTGTTTTTTTATTGTATGTGAGAAAAAGAAATATTTTTTATTTGGAATTAATGCTTCAATAGGTACTTCCTTTACACCAAGAAAAACATCAGCATCAGAAACATCATTAGACACTTGAAATCCTAGTTTAGAATATTCAGCATCATTAAAAACCCTAACATCACTAGACTCAACAACAATTTCGGCTTTGGGAAAATCAGCAATAATTTTTTGACAGGCTTGTGGTGACAATACCACGCGACGATCTGGAGGATTTTTACGTTCTTTTATTAAGGCGAATTTTATGTTCATTTGTTGATTTGTTAAGTTATTGAGAAAAATCTACATATTAGCAATTTTAATTTCTTGCCACAAATACACGAATATACATTAAAAACATTACTGAATACTGCAACTGAATACTGCCAACTAAAAAATGGTACATTTTTTGAGCGAAAATAAAAGGATTTAATAGGAATTGCAAAGTTTTTAATAACTTTGGGGTCTTATTGCGTTAAGGATTGAAGTGGCATCCTTTTGCTTGAAAAAGATAAAGCGGAAAGCCTGAATCTACAAAATATAATGAAGTAGATAAACGCCATAAAAAATTTAATAGATTCCTTCACGATAGTTATCGGGATTAGCAGGAAATTATGGGGTCGACTGGTTTTGACAGCGAGTTGTATTAAACTGTAAGCACGTCGCGTAATGATATTGAAACGCGTAAAAAGCCATGTCAAATTTTAAACGGCGAGAATAACTACGCTTTAGCTGCATAATCTGAATTATAGT
>CAZQBE010000232.1:0-4066 GCA_964591595.1 uncultured Flavobacteriaceae bacterium | reverse complement strand
ATTACACAAAAGTATCTCGTGCATCATATTTGGAGTACCTACCCCGATCCTTTTGAAGCGTTAAAAGGAAAATTTACCCATGATAACGTGACCGATTTTCTAAAGAGAGCAAATAAAGATGATGCTGTAAAGCAACTCAAACATACCATTATTGGAGACATTCGAGCAAAATTTGATACAACTGTTGCAACTTCTACTACCTTTGATTATAGTATGGAGGAGGAAGATATTTACAAATACTATAGTGATACAGAAGAGACGGAAAACGAAACTATTGTAGAGCAAGAAATGACAGAAGAAGAAATGCTCATTAAGTACTTTGAAGTTGACCCTAATAAACTTTTGAATATGCTCATCTAAAAGTAAAAGGCGTTCACTGGACATTCCGACAGTCTCAGCTCCTGCATCAGCTAAAACAGGTTGTGCATTTTGAGCAAAAAGAAGACTTTGAAAAGCGAGTATTAAAGTGAAAACACAAGTAATTTTTTTCATTTTATTTTTTTGATTAAATGGAAATTATTAAGAAGGTTAAATATATACAAATTATATTATAGTGGAATATTATACTGAAAATAGCGTAAGAGGTATTGATTCAAATAATAAAATAAAACTAAAATCTATTCATCATCTTTATGTTTAAAAGCCTTTTCAGAAAAAATAATGCCACCAGGTGTAAATCCAGCATCTATAATTATTTGTTTAAGACTTTCTGTTGTTGGCTTTTGCGATATTGGTGTTGAAATATAAACCAAGCCTTCTTCTAATTTTATCTCAACATTATCAACTCCAGCCACCTTTTTAAACTCCTTTTGCATTCCAAAAGCACAGTATGGGCAAGCCATTCCTTTAACTTCAATCTTAATAAAAACCCACTTTTGTGTTTGATTAACTTGTGCATTTGTCAATAATGCAAACACAAAACAAATTAGTAAAACTGACAGATTGTATTTTGCAATACTCTTAATTATTTGTTTCATTTTGTATACTTTTAATTGAGTAAAAATCGTGTGCCTAATGAAACCATATAGTTTGTTTTATTAGTCGTTATATTGTTTTGAACTATCGGAATTTGGAAACTTGTTTCAAACAAAATACGGCTCCCAGGAATAAACTGTAATCCTGGGGAAATAAACACTGAATGAACTTTTGAATCAAACTCATAATTTCCATTAAACTCTAGATAAGTATTGAGTTGTCTTTGCGGATATTTATGTGATAATAATGGTGCTCCTGCTGAAAAATTATATAAAAAATTATCAGACGAATTATTGTTGGTAATATTGTAACCAAAATTAGCATATAGTCCTTTTTTAATACTTAATTTACCCATAACAATCCCAACATAAGTTTGAGAAATTCCAGATCCTATTGGTGGTGTTGATGATGTCTTACCTGTAGAAAAGGTTTGCTTAACAAATCCTAAAATTCTAAAAGTTTTGGCTTTACCATCTTTTTTATAGAGTTGATACTTAGCGAATACTGTCATATCTGCAAATCCACCTATTGTATTTGAATTTTTAGATGTAATAAATTTAAAAGGGAAAATAACACCTACTTGAAACTTTGTAGTTAAGTTATAAGGAAAAGCAATAGACTGAACATAAACGTTTACGTTTTCTTTAGAAATAAATTTACCAAAAGTTCGTATACCATTACCTTCTAAACCAAGCATCACTGGTGTTTCTACAGTAATTGGTGGGCCTTGACCATAAACATTAGTTTTAAAAAACAATAATAATATTAATGCTATAAAAATTTTCATTTTTTGGAACAACAACTAGAATCACCACAGCTTTTATTTTCTTGAATTGGCGGACAAGGAATTGTCCCAAAGGAACAATATACACAACAATCTCCCTCTTTTGGTCTTAAAATTTCTCTACAATTATTACACTCGTAAAAGAACTGACATGCATCTGTTGGCATTTCTTCTTCTTTTTGGTGTCCACATTTTTGACAGGTAATGGTTGACTTTAATACTACTTCCATTATTCAATTACTTTATAGCCAGTTGCATTTATAGCTTTTTCTATATCTTCTTTAGATGTTTTAGTCTTATCATATTTAACTTCTGTATTTTCTTTTTCAAAAGAAGCATTAACATTTACGATGCCTTCCAACTCATTTACAGCATGTTTTACATGTTCTTCGCAAGATGCACAAGTCATTCCTTTAACCTCAAAACTTAAAGTTTGAATATCTGATTCACTAACAATAACTACTTCCTTTTTATTATCTGGATAAAAAATTGAAGAATAATACGGAAACGCCATTGAAACTATAGCAAATAGGGTTATGCCTACTAAAAAACCTTTGGTTTGAAACCATTTTGGTTTTTCGTCTATTTCACAATCACAATCATCTGTATTTTTAAGTCTATAGTAATTATACCATGCATAACCAATAGCTATTACGGCTATACCAATTAAATAAGGTCTGAAGGGTTCCATCCAAGATAAAGCTGATGCGCTACCGCCTACTCCTGCAATTAAAGCAATAACAGGCGGAATACAACATGCTGAAGATGCAATTGCTGCAAATAAGCCTGTGTACGCTACGTTTTTTGAGGTTTTTTCTGTTTTCATGTGTTTATATTTATTGATTTTAAACGGTCACATGCTGTTCGCTATTAATCATCCTCTTGTGCGAGAACAATTTTAACATGCTCGTTTCATTTTATTATTATTTTATGCTATTTTTCTTTCTAATTTTATGGAATTAAATATATTATTTAAAATATCTGTCTCATCCTCGTTTAATGAATAGAATAAGGTTTGTCCTTCTCGTCTAGAACTAATAATACCCGCGTCTTTAATTTTACGTATATGCTGGGAAATTGCTGGCACACTCATACCCAAAATATCTGCTATATCACAAGGACATAATTCGCCTTCTTCTTCTAAAAGGTAGAGTATTTTTAAACGTACTTCATTGCCTGCAATGGACAATAATTTTGTCAATTTTTGAAAACTTTTATCCATTGTATACAATTTTTCCATACAGTTTAGCAACTGTTTATGGTTAGCTTCGGCTCTAGTACAGGTAATTTCTAATTTCATAAATTTCATCTTTAGACGTACAAATATATAATTAATTACGTATTTAAGCAAATACTTAAATATATTAACTAATTTTTAACTTAACTATCTCAAATTAGAACTACTAAGAAGTTACAAAAATTAATAGTATTTCTTCTTCAACCAAAAAGCGACTCTTACCAATAGAATCAAAACTGGAACTTCAACCAAAGGGCCAATAACACCTGCAAATGCCTGACCTGAATTAAGTCCGAAAACCGCAATAGCAACTGCTATTGCCAATTCAAAATTATTTCCAGCTGCTGTAAAAGCAACAGATGCGGTTTTGTCATATTCTGTACCCATTGCTTTGGTAATAAAAAAACCAATGAAGAACATTACTGTAAAATATAGTAATAGTGGAATGGCAATGATTAATACGTCCATTGGAATTTCTACAATTAATTCTCCTTTCAGAGAGAACATAAGTACAATGGTAAATAATAAAGCAATTAATGTTATTGGAGAAATGGTTGGAATGAATTTCTTTGTGTACCAGTCTTCGCCTTTTAGTTTCACTAAAATGAGTCTGCTTAATATTCCCATAATGAATGGGATGCCCAAATAAATAGCTACACTTTCTGCAATCGTTCCTATTGAAATATCTACAATAGCTCCTTCAAACCCAAAGTAGGGCGGAAGAATTGTTATAAAAATCCACGCATAAAAACTATAAGCAAACACTTGAAAAATACTGTTTAACGCCACTAAGCCTGCTCCATATTCGCTACTACCTTCAGCAAGGTCATTCCAAACCAAAACCATTGCAATACAACGTGCCAAACCAATTAGAATAAGCCCGACCATATACTCTGGATAATCACGTAAAAACGTAATAGCTAATACAAACATTACAACAGGTCCAATTATCCAATTAAGAAGAAGAGAAATAGATAGGATTTTGGTGTTTCTAAAAACTTTAGGTAACAAAGTATAATTAACTTTTGCCAAAGGAGGATACATCATTAAAATTAAACCAATGGCAATTG
>CAZQBE010000231.1:0-4310 GCA_964591595.1 uncultured Flavobacteriaceae bacterium | reverse complement strand
CTTAAGTACAAAGACAAAGAAATAGAGGTGCCAAACGACTTCATTATTGTGTGTGGGCAACACGCAGAATCACGAGGTATGAGCTTAGAAGAGTATATAGCAGAAGCGTTCACAATGTTGGAAAAAGAAAATGAAAATATTGACAATAGTAGCAAAACTATTTCTGGACGTTAGATATATTTATATCTTTTTAATACTGACTATACTTATTAAAGAGCTTAGGCTAACTTTACATGGTTAAAAATGAAAAAACAATATATTTAGACCCTAACAAATACAAATGGAATAAAAAAGATTCCAATGGATCTCGTATTAAGAAGATAATTAAATGGATAAAGACAAGTGGAACAAGAATACGAAATAGTTTTAACAGTTCAATCAAAAGAAGGTAAAAAACCTGATGTTTGGTTGGATAACAACTTTGATGTTATGGGGAGTGGCATAAAAAATATTTATGCTGTAGACATCAGGGCGATCGACAAGCATACAGACGAATTTAAATGGATTCGTGATATGGAAAAGTCATTTATGACTAAGCGCTCTTCGGAGTAGTTCGGGAGAACAAAAATGGCAGATATGGATCGCTTTGCAGGAGACATGAGCCGCAACGAAGTAGAAATCGATCTTAGTAAATTTATGTCTATGGTTAGCGAAATAGGCGAACTAAAAGCAAAAATTTTAGAGATGGAGATGAAGGCAGAACCAGAGAATCCGTGGCAGCGGATTATTTGGATGGCACAAGCAATAGATAGTTGGAGAATATTCCCACGACTATTTCTTAGTGTATATATTTTCTTGCTTTACTATTCTACAATGTGGTTTATGAACTTACCAGAGCCAACCCTTGAACAATCAGGGTTAATATCAATTATAGTTGGTGCGGGCGCAGCTTGGTTCGGCTTATATGCTGGAACCCACAAAGCCCCAACAGCAGGACAGCAAAAGTAGAGAATAAAAATGAAAGAGACACTAATTAAACTAGTAGCAGAACAGGTAAGTAGAGATGAGTCAGATATATCTATGGAATCTAATTTTATGGATGATTTAGGCGCAGATTCTCTTGATACTGTAGAGCTAGTATTAGCTCTTGAAGATGAATTTAATATTGAGATTCCAGATGATGTAGCATCAACACTATTTACAGTAGGTGATGTATACACTTATTTGGATAACAATATTAAATGATTGAAATATACGATAATACATTAGAAGAAAGTGTAAGATCAAGCATCTACTTATTCGCTATTACAGCGAATTACCAAATAGGGTGGGATGATACTTCGGTATTTGAGCACAGACAATTCCCTTGTCTACACCACACCCTATCCAAAAATGAATGGGAACAGATAAATCTGATTAATGGGATACAAAACCACGAACTCAGAAATAACTTGAAACAATTAAGCTTTGTATCGGCTACAATCAATCTATCTGTTCCTTCTTCCATTCAATTCCCACACTCACACAACGAAAAGAAAGTCCTAATATACTACATTAATCCTGAGTGGAAAAATGAGTATTATGGCGAAACCCTATTCTATGACGATTACAGAGACGAAGTTGTAGAAACAAGTGTATATAAGCCGGGTAGGATTATACTTTTTGACGGAAAAACTCCTCACTCTATCCGACCATCTTCGCACGTTGCACCACAGTACCGCTTTACTCTGTTTGCGAGCTTTGACGAAAAGAACTTTATAGAAGCAGCAAAAAATACTTCTTGACAACGAAGGTTAAATCTGTTATAATATATAAAATATTTGGAGAATATTATGGCAATCGTAAAAGGGAGCTTAGGCTACACTACCAGCGGTAGAAAGAGGAAAAAACTCAAGAAAACTAGAAAACCTTATGTAGTAGGTAAAGTATTAAAGTCAAGCCCCGCACAAAGAGATAGGCTAAAAGCAATTCAAAAAGAACAAGAAAAATATCCTTCTTTAGATAGTACGAAACCCATAAAAAACACAGACGACAGCTATAAGAAAGAAGTTAGTAAAAACTATACTATTTCCATAGCTTATAATAAGGGCGGATATCAAGTAATATCTAAAGATAATATAAAGGCCATTGGAAAATGAAAATACATGATTATGAACATTGGTGTACCTACATGTATGAAGAAAACTGCTTAGAAAGACATAGACACGGACTAGAGGCTTATCCTTCAAAAGAAGATTATGTTAAAGCAAATGGAAGTTGGCTTGAACAAAAACATAAAGAACATATGAAGAAAGGCACATGGTCAGAAAGCATATATCTATCATAAAGGATCACCTAGAAGAAGCAAATGAAACATACTGGGAACATTTTTACTGTTCCAGTAAGTATGCTTTATTGTTTCTTAGTTTATTTTTTACAAGTTTTTTACACGCTGTATTACCTTGTTTCTTTTTAACAAGAGCAAAGGATACAGTTACGCGAATAAAATCAGAAATAGCAGACAGGAAAGAGTGTTAAAGAAACCCAAAACACCAGAAGAAGAAAAAGCCGATTTTTATAGAAAAGGCTTCTGGCTTTGTTTTGTCTATGTACTTTATGATACTCTGCACGCTTTTGGGTGGATATAATGGACAGTACAAAACCTGTATGGACTTTTAATGAAAAACAGACAATAGCAAGAGTAATGGAGTATATAAGTGAAACTTATAATGCCCACTACTCACAAGGAAGGATTCAAGCAACAGAATTTATAGCAGATCAAGGATTAGCTGAAGGATTCTGTTTAGGAAATATAATTAAGTATGCTCAACGATTTGGTAGAAAAGGTATCAGCTTTGAGGATAAGGAGTATGACCTATTTAAAATCATACATTATGCTGTTATTCTATTGCATACAATAGAACAACAGGAAGGCAACAAAAAATTCTAGGAAGGGCAAAATCTATGAATTATGGAAGATATAACATTATTACAGGTATTTGCATCTTGCTGGATAACAACATGGTATTTGACTGTTGTTAGGACATGGAAGTTAATTAAACATAACCTCTATTTACAAGCACCAAGACTTACCATGAGCAATAAACCAGGCTTACACTTCTTTGTGTATAGCCTTTCAATAAATCTCATACTACCATTCATCGGCTTTCAAATCTGTTTTTCAGACGAGAAGAGAGATAGATGGGTGCTAGTATATGTTAATGCATTAGTAAGGAAAAACAAATGAAAAAATTATTAGCAGTTGTACTGTTGTTTTCTGCTTCAAACGTACACGCGAATTGGATTATGGAAAGATTCGACCTTAATGAAGATGGCGCTATTGAAAAGAGAGAGATAACTCTCTCAGGTTGCACAGTTAGAGCGGGAACGTTCGAACACGCAGACAAAAACGATAATGGCTCTCTTTCAGGCAAAGAAGCAAATGATGCTAAAGCCTACCTTTTCAATAAAAGAAGATGTCCTAAAGGAAAAGATATTCGTGGATAGAAATAAATACGGAAAACATGGAGGTTGGGACGACAAAACAAGTTGGCTAACCCTAGCCTTCATGTTTATTTACTTTACACTTGCAGGGATATGGGCGTTTAATTAATGTCAAATTGGATATTTCAAAAACTAGTGCCTTATGCAGTAAGATTTAGAGAGTGGTCAAAAGGTAAACTTTGGGTGCAAATACCCCTTTGGTTTCTTATATTATGGATGCTAGGATTTGCTAACCCATATTGGTGTGTATACCCATTTTGTTGGATACCAATGTAATGAATAAGTACTATTTTTATAATCCAGATACAGGTTGCGATTGGGAAGAAGAAATGACTAGTGAAGAATTGAAGAAATTTTTAGAAAGAAGAACTTGGATTAAAGAAGGCGAGGAAGCAAGAGAATTAAAACAACAAGCAGATATTAAGAGGAATTGCAATGGCTAGAAAAGGCAAACAAACAAGAATTAACGTAAAAATGCAAAGTACAGAATCTTCGCATTATTACACAACAACAACAAACCCAAAGAATAACTTGGGAAAACTAGAGTTAAAAAAATTTGATCCTACTTTGAATAAAGTAGTATCATATCGACAGGCAAGGAAAATAAAGTAATGCAACAATTTTTTATAGCAATTATAGCAATATTAGGTTTTGGATGTTGGTGGTTATATAGTGCAAACCAAACTCTTACATATAATAATATGCAATTAGAGGTAGCAATAGACCAACAAAAAGAAGCTATGGAAGCAATACAGGCAGCTTATGAGAAACAAAGAGTTGCAAACGATAATCTTACAAGAAGAAATGCAGAGATTACGAAAGAAACCCAATCTTATTTGGAAGTATTTAAAAAACATGACCTTACCAAATTGGCTAAAGCAAAGCCA
>CAZQBE010000230.1:0-4338 GCA_964591595.1 uncultured Flavobacteriaceae bacterium | reverse complement strand
CTACTTCTAGGTCTAGTGGTTGCTGTTCTAGGTCTTGTTGTTGTCGTTCTAAGTCTTGTTGTTGTCGTTCTAGGTCTAGTTGTTGTTGTTCTAGGTCTTGAAATAGCGTTCAATCTGGAACTATTTCGTCTAAGGCGAGAGCTATTCGTATTAGTTACACTGCTGCTTGTACTTCTTCTTGATAAAGTACTGTTTAGTGGGCTTCGTCTATTACTTAAACTACTTACGTTTGAGGAATACGCAGATCCTCGACGTCCATTAACATAGGCAACACTACGTCCGCGATAGTACCCATTATTTCCATAATAACCTTGTCCATAATAACCATGTCCTCCATAATATCCATGACCATAGTATGGATAACCATAGCCATAACCGTAGTAATAAGGATAACCATATCCGTAGCCGCCATATCCAAAACCATAATAGCCTCCATATCCATAATAAAATGGGTCATAAAAACCACCATATCGATAATAAAAGGGATCATAAAAACCACCATAGCCAAAGCCATAAAAACCGCTATAACCACCATAAAAATTAATGCTAACTTCTGTGGTATTTTGTCCCCAACCAGCATAACTATCAGAAGAATTTAAAGTATCATTTTCAACATCATAATTACCTTCATATGAATCAATATCAGTAAAAATTGAATCTTGAGATATATTATCAAGTAACATTGATTTTTCTTTAAAATAGTTTTGGTAGTAACTAGAATTTTGAGAAGTTGAACTTTCTTGAGCAGATTCTTTTTGGTATTCAACTTTTTTTTCAGAAGCACCATAAACACTATCATCTTCATAACCTGTATATTGATAAGAACCACAAGATGCTAAGCCAAACAGTAAACCAAATACACCTATAACATGTAATTTGGATTTTAAGTTGTTATTTAATTGCATATCTCTATAAATTAATTGTTGAACATAACAAAAATAGTTAGTTTTGTCGAACTATTTTATTATTTAACATAGTCACAATATTTGTGCCAAACCAAGATATATGAGTAAAAATCTCACGAGTAGAAGCGAAGATTATTCAAAATGGTATAATGAGCTTGTTGTTAAAGCTGATATGGCGGAGAACTCAGCGGTTCGAGGATGTATGGTTATTAAGCCATATGGTTATGCAATTTGGGAAAAAATGCAAGCAGAATTAGATAGAATGTTTAAGGAAACAGGCCACCAAAATGCATATTTTCCTCTTTTTGTTCCAAAAAGTTTGTTCGAAGCCGAAGAAAAGAATGCCGAAGGCTTTGCCAAAGAATGTGCTATTGTTACACATTATCGATTAGAAAATGACCCTGATAACGAAGGAAAGTTAAGAGTTGATTCTAATGCTAAGTTAGAGGAAGAATTAATAGTTAGACCTACTAGTGAAGCCATTATTTGGCATACTTATAAAGGTTGGATTCAGTCTTATAGAGATTTACCATTGCTTATAAATCAATGGGCAAATGTTGTGCGCTGGGAAATGCGTACGCGTTTATTTTTACGTACTGCTGAATTTTTATGGCAAGAAGGGCATACAGCTCATGAAACTAGGAGGGAAGCAATGGTAGAAGCAGAATTAATGAATAATGTATATGCTGAATTTGTCGAAAACTTTATGGCTATTCCTATAATAAAAGGAATAAAAACGGAGAGTGAACGTTTTGCTGGCGCCGAAGAAACATTTTGCATTGAAGCATTAATGCAAGATGGAAAAGCGTTGCAAGCTGGAACGTCTCACTTTTTAGGACAAAATTTTGCCAAGGCTTTTGATGTAAAATTCACCAATAAAGAAGGAAAGCAAGATTATGTTTGGGCTACGTCTTGGGGTGTTTCTACACGTTTAATGGGTGCTTTAATTATGACACATAGTGATGATAAAGGCTTGGTTTTACCTCCAAATTTAGCACCTAACCAAGTGGTTATTGTGCCTATTTATAGAAATGATGAGCAACTAGAAGAGGTAACAAATGTTGCTAATAACTTGATGGGTGAACTTAGAGCAAAAGGCATTTCGGTTAAGTATGATAATAGAACAACGTTTCGACCAGGAGCAAAATTTGCGCAACATGAATTACAAGGTGTGCCTTTGCGTATAGCTATTGGACCAAAGGATTTAGAAAATGGAACTGTAGAATTAGCGCGAAGAGATACACTTTCTAAAGACATTATTAATCTTGAAAATCTTGTAGACAAGGTGAAAGATTTATTGGAAGAAATTCAAAATAGTTTATTTGAAAAAGCACTTGACTTTAGAGCTAGTCATACCACAGCGGTTGATACTTTTGATGAATTTAAAGACGTATTAGAAAATAAAGGGGGATTTATTTCGGCACATTGGGATGGTACTTCTGAAACCGAAGATAAAATTAAGGAATTAACTAAAGCATCAATCCGTTGTATTCCTTTAGATGCAAGGGAAGAAGCAGGTAAATGTGTGTTTACAGGAAATCCTTCTAAACAAAGAGTATTGTTTGCGAAAGCATATTGATTATTTTTTTGAAAAATTTCATTTAGAAGTTGCAACATTTAAAAATAGTTGTATTTTTGCATCCGCATTGGAAACATTGTGAAGATTATTGAAATAATGGCCCGTTCGTCTATCGGCTAGGACGCCAGGTTTTCATCCTGGTAAGAGGGGTTCGATTCCCCTACGGGCTACAACGATTTAATAAAAAAGAAAATGGCAAATCATAAGTCAGCATTAAAAAGAATTAGAAGTAACGAAACAAAACGTTTAAGAAATAAGTATCAGCATAAAACAACACGTAATGCTATTAAAAAATTACGTGAGATGACTAAGAAAAAAGATGCTGAAAAATTATTTCCGTCGGTAGTATCTATGATAGATAAATTGGCTAAGAATAATATTATTCACGATAATAAAGCAGCTAATTTAAAATCTGGATTAACTAAGCATATTGCTTCTTTATAGTCTATAAGTTTTATTTAAAATATTTAAAGCCTTTCTTTCGAAGAGTCGGAATTGGAGGGCTTTTTTTGTGCTTTAAATAATTGAGAAGAATTCCTCGAGATTTTGGTACGAGGTTTTTGTTAGAACGGTCATTTTCGTAAAAATGGAAATAAAAAAAACCTCAAAAGATAAATTCTTTTGAGGTTTTTTATGTTGTGTAATGAAGTATTTAGCTATTCATTGAAATTAAAAATTCTTCATTATTTCTAGTCTGTTTAAAGCGGTCGTTAATAAACTCCATAGCTTCAACTGGATTCATATCTGCAAGATATTTACGCATTACCCACATACGTTGAATAGTATTCTTGTCTAATAATAAATCGTCTCTACGTGTGCTAGATGAGGTAAGGTCTATCGCAGGATAGATTCTACTATTAGAAATTTTTCTATCTAACTGTAGTTCCATATTGCCAGTTCCTTTAAATTCTTCAAAAATAACTTCATCCATTTTCGAACCTGTTTCCGTAAGTGCAGTTGCAATAATTGTTAAAGAGCCACCGTTTTCAATATTACGAGCGGCTCCAAAGAAACGTTTTGGTTTATGTAACGCATTGGCATCAACACCACCGCTTAAAATTTTACCAGATGCGGGTTGTACAGTATTATATGCTCTTGCTAAACGCGTTATGGAATCTAGTAAAATAACAACATCATAGCCACATTCTACGAGACGTTTCGCTTTTTCTAAAACGATATTTGCAATTTTCACATGCTCATGAGCTTCTTTATCGAAGGTTGAAGCAATAACTTCACCTCTTACATTACGTTGCATATCTGTAACCTCTTCAGGACGTTCATCTATCAATAAAATCATTTGATATACATCAGGATGATTTGCCGCAATAGCGTTTGCAATATCCTTTAGTAACATCGTTTTCCCTGTTTTTGGTTGAGATACAAGCATACCACGTTGCCCTTTACCAATTGGGGAAAACAAATCCATAATTCGAGTTGAAATGGTTGCTTGTTTCTCTGCTAAATTGAATTTTTCCTGAGGGAATAGAGGTGTTAAGTGTTCGAAAGAAACACGGTCTCTTACCACTTGCGGATCTTGACCATTAATTTTTATAACTTTAATTAAAGGAAAATATTTTTCACCTTCTTTTGGAGGTCTTACATTTCCTAAAACAGTATCTCCTTTTTTTAATCCAAAAAGTCTAATTTGTGATTGTGACACATAAATATCATCCGGAGATGATAAATAATTATAATCGGAAGAGCGTAAAAATCCGTAACCATCTTGCATTACATCTAAAACGCCTTCACTTTCAATAATAGCATCAAATTCAAAATCTGGTTCTCGATAACGGTTTCTGTTGTCTTTATTACCTTTATTGTCTTGATTTTGAGGACCTCTGTTTTGTTGATTTC
>CAZQBE010000229.1:0-4360 GCA_964591595.1 uncultured Flavobacteriaceae bacterium | reverse complement strand
CCACTTGGTTTCTGTTAACTTTCAACTGCATTGTTGTTGGAACCTCCCCAACTGCTGCTGTATATACTTTTAAGTTAATAGGCTCTGAGGTAATAATATTAGGAAATTCAAAATCAAAAAACTTTTCGTTATCAAAATCAAATCTATCTCCAAACCAACGTCTGCCAATCTTTACCAAATTATATTCATCTACTTCATAAAACTGATAGTCATGAAACGTATCAAATACAACATCAGGATTTCCTAATGGTTCATTATATATTTGTATTTGCTTTGCATTAACACCAGGAGTTACATTTATAAAATAGCAGGCCTTATCAATAAACACATTATTATTTGTATTACTTTCAGCATTAAACCCTGTTGATCCTACGCCATAGAATAATAAATAATCATTATTATTAAATACACCATCTTCTCCTCCAACAAATTTAATTGCATTCTCAGTTAAGTCTAATGGATAAAATGCAGCATTTTCTAAAGGCAACATTGTACCTCCTTGCCCAAATAACCTTATGGTTTTAGGATCTAAACCATTTGTATTAACCCCTAAATTGTTTAAAAAACTTTTTGTGAGTTTAAATACGCCTGTTTTATCAATATAAAACTTATACCAAGTCCCTCGTCCTAGTACTGAATTTGTTATAGCTCTTGTATTTAAAGTGATTCTATTCTCATTCCTACTGTTATATGTTATTGAAAAAGAAAGAATTTTTTTATAGACGCCGTTATCATTTACAATTGGCGAAACCTCTAAATAAGCATAACGCTTACCTCTGGCTATAGAATTTTCTAAAACATATGTAATTTGCCTTGGTATTGTTTTAATATTGACATCTTTCAACTCACTTAAAACAATTGGAGCGTATGTAACATTCGTAAACTTTATCGACTTTTCGTTAATCGGTTGATTCAATTCCCATTGTGAAACAAACTTTAACCCTGAAATATGGTCAAAACTAAAATTTTCTTTATTAAATGAAGGGACTACAGTTTTGGAAGAAGAAGTAGATAGTGTTCGCGTGCCTTCCCATTCAATTTTAAACTGTTTTTGTTGGGAATAACTTAGAAAAAATGATAAAAAAAGTATTGTGTAAAGTATTTTATTCATTTGCTATTATATCTCCATATTTATGGTTAATTACAATTAAAATTCAACATTTTAGCGAATTAATAAAAATATAAACTTGTATATTTTATAACACAATTAACGTTGGTTATTTACCAATAGTATTATAATTGTAATTTAATTCAAATTTACAATAATAAATCATAAACTAATGCGTTTTAGAATAACTAAATTTGTCTCGAAAAGGTAAAAATATCCGATATTGTGTACAAAAAATAGGATGAAATGCATATTTTTTGATAAAAACCCTTGTCTGTTAATCTTTAATTACTATATTGCGACACCAAATATTTAATTGACTTACTTAAAAAGTATGGATATGAAAAATGCCACAACACTAAAAATAATGCTAGTTCTAGCATTATCTTTATCTATGTTTAGTTGTAAAAAATCATCGAGTTCTAAGAACAATTCTAGAGCTACAGGATGGAAAATTAATGCCAAAGAAGGAGGATTTCAATATAATACAGACTTTAAAGAGCAGGCAACTGCACCTGGATTAGCTTTTATTGAAGGAGGTACTTTCACAATGGGAAAAGTTCAGGATGATGTGATGCATGATTGGAATAATGCTCCAAATCAACAGCACGTACAGTCCTTTTATATGGACGAAACCGAAGTTACTAATATGATGTATATGGAATACTTAGATTGGATTAAGCGTGTTTACCCACCAGAAAACCCAAACTTTAAAGCCATATATAATGGTGCTTTACCAGACACTTTAGTATGGAGAAATCGCTTAGGATATAATGAAATGATGACCAACGAATATTTACGTCACCCAGGATATGCGGAATACCCCGTTGTTGGTGTAAGTTGGATTCAAGCTGTAGAATTTGCTAACTGGCGTACCGATAGAGTTAACGAAATGTATCTTGAAGAAGCTGGATACTTAGAAAGAGATGCTAGACATACCGCAACAGCAGAAGCTAATTTTAATACTGATACCTATATTAATGCACCAACACAAACTTATGGTGGTAACGATAGTATTATTAATCCTGCTTCAAGAAGAGGCAAGAGAGTTCAAACAACTGCCGCTGGAGATACCATTAATGTGTATGCTTCTAGAGGCACAGGAATTATTTCTCCAAAATACAGACTCCCTACAGAAGTAGAATGGGAATATGCTGCACTTGGCTTAACCGAGTTAAGAAGCTATAATGTATATAGAGGGCGTAAAAAATATCCTTGGGATGGTCAATATACTCGTTCTGGAAAACGTAAGATTCGCGGTGATCAAATGGCTAATTTTAAACAAGGTAAAGGTGATTATGGCGGAATTGCAGGTTGGTCTGATGATGGTGCCGATATTACTGCTCAGGTAAAATCATACGAACCAAACGATTATGGTTTATATGATATGGCTGGAAATGTAGCCGAATGGGTTGCCGATGTGTACAGACCAATAGTAGATGATGAATTTAATGATTTTAACTACTATCGAGGAAATGTATATACCAAAAATGCAATTAATGACGATGGTACTGTAAAAATAGTAACTGTTAATGACATTGTTTACGATACATTAAGCAATGGAAAAATTATTGCAAGAAATTTACCAGGAGAAATATTGCAAGTAGCTGTTGATGAAAACGAAACCTATTTAAGAAACAATTTCTCTACGAGTGACAATAGAAACTTTAGAGATGGTGATAAACGATCTTCAAGAAATTTTGAAAGCTTCAATGATGAAGACGATGGCGAAAATCAAGATGCCTTAACAAGTAAAATGTACCATGCACCAAAAAACACTGTACAGATAGATTCTAGTGGAAACATGATTAGAGAATATGATAAATCTAATAACAGAACGTCTTTAGTTAGTGATGAAGTACGCGTGTATAAAGGTGGTTCATGGAGAGACAGAGCTTATTGGCTTGATCCTGCACAACGACGCTATTTCCCACAAGATATGGCAACCGACTATATTGGGTTTAGATGTGCAATGTCTAGAATTGGTTCTAAATCTAAAACAAAAAATAAAAAGAAAAATTAAAGTCTTTTCAATTATAAAATACAAGTCCTAACGTTTTCGTTGGGACTTTTTTTATTACATTTAATTCATGAACTTAGAAACACTTCACAACCTATTTTTAAAATGTAGTTCAGTATCTACAGACACTAGAAAAATAATCAGTAACTGTATGTTTTTTGCGCTTAAAGGCGATACTTTTAATGGTAATACATTTGCTGCAAAAGCCATAGAAAATGGTGCTGCATATGCTATAGTTGATGACCAAGAATTTGCGCTGTCTGAAAATTATATTTTGGTAGAAGATGTACTAACCACATTACAACAATTAGGAAACTATCATAGAACCTATCTGGGATTAAAAATAATTGCGCTTACTGGTAGTAATGGCAAAACTACTACTAAAGAACTTATACATAGTGTACTTCAAAAAAAATACCACACAGTAGCTACAGCTGGAAATTTAAACAATCATATTGGCGTGCCGCTTACTTTACTAGCAATGAACAAAGACAACGAAATAGGTATTGTAGAAATGGGAGCAAACCATTTGCATGAAATTGAAAACTTATGTCATATTGCCAAACCTGATTATGGATATATCACCAATTTTGGGAAAGCACATTTAGAAGGTTTTGGTAGTATTGAAGGCGTTATTAAAGGAAAGAGCGAACTTTATAATTATTTAAAATCAAATAATAAGCTCATTTTTGTTAATGCTGAAGATGCCTTTCAAGTGAAACAGCTTAATGCCTATAAACACTATTATACTTTTGGGAGCAATTCAGAAAATGATGTTACACTCGCTTTTGTTGATGCCAATCCTTTTGTAAATACAAAATTCGGAAACCTTAATATTGAAAGCCATTTGATTGGCGCATATAATTTTAGTAATATTTCAGCTGCTATTGCTATTGGACACTATTTTAAAGTGAATGATATTGATATTAAAGATGCTATTGAAAGTTATATCCCAAAAAATAATAGATCACAAATTATTAATAAAGATTCGAATACTATTATCCTTGATGCTTATAACGCCAACCCAACAAGCATGAAAGCTGCATTAATTAATTTTGAACAACAAACTAGTTCTATTAAAACAGCAATACTTGGTGATATGTTCGAATTAGGTGATGAAGCAAAAAAAGAACATCAATATATTGTCGATCTCACTTCAACAATGCTATTAGATAATGTCATACTAATAGGTGAACACTTTTACAATACAAAAATAGTATCAACAAAAATAA
>CAZQBE010000228.1:0-4382 GCA_964591595.1 uncultured Flavobacteriaceae bacterium | reverse complement strand
TGTATCTGTACGCCAATCAATATGAAAAAGGATTAATTACTACTAAAGATATAACAAAATTTTTTAGAGATCAATTTCCAAACATTTCTGAGTCGGATTTCACTCATGCTTGGAATGCTATAATTTTAGACTTCCCAGAGTATAGGTTAGAATTTATTGAGAAACTTTCAGGACAGAATAAATACAACCTTATTTTATTAAGCAATACAAACACACTTCATATTGAAAAAGTTATTGAAACTATGGGAATTGAGCGTTACAGACTTTTTAAAAACTGTTTTAACAAATTTTATTTATCACACGAAATTCATTTAAGCAAACCAAGTTCTGAAATTTTTAACTTTGTTTTGTGCGAAAACAATATATCTGCTAAAACGTGTTTATTTATAGACGACACCAAAATTCACACAGAAGCTGCAGCTCGATTAGGAATTGGTACTTGGAATATTAATCCAAATACTGAAGATATAATCCATTTATTTAAAATTAAAGAAGATTTTTTTTAAAATGCTAGAAAAAGACACTTACAAAACAATTACAAAGCCTTCAGACGAAGTCTTATTTAAAGATAAAAACAGTAAATTTTTTGGTTATGCTTTTCCTGTAACAAATAAAAGCGATATTAAAAGCCATATAGAATCTTTAAAAAAGCAACATCACTCTGCAAGGCATTGGTGTTATGCTTATCAATTAGGAACTGAAAATATTATATATCGTGCAAATGATGATGGCGAACCTAGTAATAGTGCTGGACAACCCATTTATGGGCAAATACAATCATTTAATGTTACCAACATATTAATAGTAATAGTGCGTTACTTTGGTGGTGTAAAACTTGGTGTTGGTGGTTTAATTAATGCTTACAAAACTGCTGCGAAGTTAGCATTAGAACAGTCTAAGATTATAGAAAAAACAATAAATAAGGATTACCTCATCATTTTTGATTATAAAAACATGAATAAAGTGATGCGCATCATTAAAGAAAAGCAAATTAAAATTGTAAATCAGAAGCTTGATTTGGATTGTCAAATCCAAATTTCGGTTAGAAAAAAAGATGCACAACCCGTTTTTGAGGTTTTTAATAATTTATACGAAGTAAAAATTAAGGCTTTCAACGATTAATTTTGCAGTTTATCTAAAATATATTTTGGGCATCTAGTTGGTCTATCTGTTTTCATATTAATGAAAGCTAAAATTGTATTCCCTAAAGCCAAAATTTCTCTGTTTTCATTTAAAACTTCATAATTAAATTCAATCGTTACTTTAGGTATTTTTACAAGTGTAGTTTTTACATAAATTATGTCATCGTAACAAGCTGATTTTTTGAAATTTAATGATAGTGATATAACGGGAAGCATGATGCCTTCTAGTTCCATCTCCTTATAAGACAATCCAAACTCTCTAAGCCATTCGGTACGTCCAATCTCTAAAAAATTAGAATAATTACCATGGTAAACAACTCCCATTTGATCAGTTTCACCATATCTTATTCGAATCTTAACTTCGTTACATTTCATTTTATTTTTTTAACGGTTTAAAAATATTTTTTGTACTTTCATCTCGAATTAAACATGCGAAAAAAAAACTAAAAATTCAATAGCTTTCGATTTTTTTTTTTAGAATTTTGTTCACATATTTGTCATGTAGAAAAAATCATAAAGAAAACCCAATTTCTTTTAGTTTCTACAAACTAACTAACTTTAATTTTGATATAAAACATGAGTGTAACTGCGCAATCGGTATGGAATAACTGTCTGGAATTTATTAAGGATAATATTCAACCGCAAGCATATAAAACTTGGTTCGAGCCAATCATAGCAGTTAAGCTAACAGAAAATGCATTAAGTATTCAAGTTCCTAGTAAATTTTTCTATGAATGGTTAGAAGAACATTACGTTAAAATTCTAAAAGTATCCTTAATTAAGGAGCTTGGTGAATCTGCTAAGCTTGTTTATATTATTAAAATGGAAAATACTTATGGCAATAAGCAACCTTTTACTGAAAAAATACCAAGCTCAAATAGAAGTGCTGTAAAGTCGCAAGATGTTGAAATCCCTTTAAAAAACAAAAGTCCCGAGCTTAAAAATCCTTTTGTAATCCCTGGAATTAGAAATGTTAAGATTGAATCTCAACTTAATCCTAATTACAGTTTTGAAAACTTCTTAGAAGGCGATTCTAATAGATTGGCAAGAAATGCTGGATTAGCAGTTGCTAATAAGCCTGGTGGCACATCGTTTAACCCTTTATTAATTTTTGGTGGTGTTGGTCTTGGTAAAACGCATTTAGCACACGCCATAGGTGTTGATATTAAAGATAAATATCCTGAAAAAACAGTTTTATATATTTCAGCTGAAAAATTCACCCAACAATATATAGATTCAGTAAAAAAAAATAATAGAAACGATTTTATTCATTTCTATCAAATCATTGATGTTTTAATAATTGATGACGTGCAATTCTTATCTGGAAAGTCTGGCACTCAAGATGTGTTCTTCCATATTTTCAATCATTTACACCAAAATGGTAAACAGGTTATTTTAACAAGTGACAAAGCTCCGGTTGATATGCAAGATATTGAACAACGTTTATTATCGCGTTTTAAATGGGGTCTTTCTGCCGAATTACAACATCCAGATTTTGAAACTAGAGTTTCTATACTTAAAAATAAACTATATCGGGACGGTGTTGAAATGCCAGACGATATTATTGATTATGTTGCAAAGCATATTAAAACCAATGTGCGTGAATTAGAAGGTGCAATCATCTCTTTAATTGCTCAATCTTCATTTAATAAAAAGGAAATTACAATTAGTCTTGCTAAAGAAATTGTAGAGAAGTTTGTAAAAAACACCAAACGAGAAGTTTCTATTGATTATATTCAAAAAGTAGTTTCAGATTATTTCCAAATGGACGTTGGTACTCTACAATCTAAAACTAGAAAGCGACATATAGTTCAAGCAAGACAATTAGCGATGTTCTTTGCAAAAAAATTCACAAAAGCTTCTCTAGCAAGTATTGGATCTCAAATTGGCAAACGAGATCATGCAACAGTTCTTCATGCATGTAAAACAGTAGATAATTTATCATCTACCGACAAGCAATTTAGAAAGTATGTAGAAGATCTCTCAAAAAAGCTTTCGCTTTAATATTTTAAATAATGGTTAATATTTTAATGGTTTGCTTGGGTAACATTTGCCGTTCTCCCTTAGCAGAAGGTATTTTAAAGTCTAAACTCCCTAAAGAACAATTTATAGTTGATTCAGCCGGAACTAGTAATTATCATATTGGACAACTTCCTGATAGTAAATCTATAGAGATAGCAAAAAAGTATAACATCGACATTACAAACCAAAGAGGACGACAATTTATGGTCACAGATTTTGATACATTTGATTATATATTTGTTATGGATTCGTCTAATTATCAAAACATTATAAATCTAGCTAGAACTAAAAAAGACAGTTCTAAAGTAAAACTTATTCTAAGTGAATTAGAGAATAACTCAGTAATTAATGTTCCAGACCCATACTTTGGAGCAGATTTAGGTTTTGAAAATGTATTTCATCTATTAAATCAAGCATGTAATAGAATAGCTAATAGATTGATAACATAATTCTTACCTAAATAAATAAAAAAATGTAGTTTTAAAGCTTTTGTATTATATCTATATTATCAATGAGAAAAATTTACTTGATCTTAGTTTTTGTAATTTATCCTATTTATTTAGGAGCTCAAACTATAAAACTTGAAGCATTTGGACCTACTTTTAGCAATCCTGTAAGTATTAAAAATGCGGGTGATAATAGATTATTTATTGTGGATCAACAGGGGTTTATAAGAATTTTGAATTCTGATGGTACAACACCTACTACACCTTTTTTAGATATTGACGCTTTAGTTTATGATGATATTGCCAATTTTTGGGAAAGAGGGTTATTAGGTTTGGTATTTCATCCAAACTATGCAGTTAATGGGTATTTTTATGTGAATTATATAGATCAAAATAATGATTCTATCGTCTCTAGATT
Organism: uncultured Flavobacteriaceae bacterium; assembly: GCA_964591595.1. Classification (GTDB taxonomy): domain Bacteria; phylum Bacteroidota; class Bacteroidia; order Flavobacteriales; family Flavobacteriaceae; genus JAADHG01. The sequence continues at coordinate 354 of CAZQBE010000228.1, read as the reverse complement.
CACTGTAAGTACTACTGATCCTAATGTAGCAGATCCAAATAGTGAATTACTTATTTTAAAATTAGTACAACCCTATGACGCCCATAATGGCGGAGATATGGCTTTTGACTCTAATGGTTATTTATATATTGGGTTTGGTGATGGTGGCACTACACTTGGAGATCCTGACAATCGTTCTCAAAGATTGGATGTATTGCACGGTAAAATTTTACGAATAGATGTTGACAATCCTGCTAATGGTAAAAATTATGGAATTCCGGTTTCAAATCCTTTTGCAAATGATGGAGATCCAAATACTTTAGATGAGTTATGGGGATATGGGTTAAGAAATCATGCTAGATTTTCATTTGATAG
>CAZQBE010000227.1:0-4386 GCA_964591595.1 uncultured Flavobacteriaceae bacterium | reverse complement strand
ATAATTTTTGCAACAAATTCTTTAATGCGTTCTATTTTTTTATCCATGTTCTTTGTTAAGTAGCCAGTACCCATACCTTGCCAAACCAATTCTTTTTTCTTAGCATCAATTAAGTCTATATACAACGTGCCTTCAGTTGATGTTGTAACATTATTGCCATAGTAATTATGTCCCCAATAATAAGGACTCCAACCCCAACCGTAGCCATAGCCGTAAGGACCATAACCATTATTATAGATATTAATTTTCTCTCTAGATTTTGTAAAAATACTTATCAAAAGATCTGGATTTTCAGATTTAGTAAAACCTTTAGCTAATAATTCTGCTTCTATAGCACGAAGGATTCTTCGTTTGTCTAAATCACTTATTTCAGCTTTATCTATTCCTGTTCTAAAAAACGCAAAGGTTTTGTAATTATTAAAGTTTGCATTTTTATCATAATCTGACGCTACTCGAACAGATACACATGATGTAACTACCAAAAGAAGCAATACAAATGGTGATATTTTAAATAATTTTTTCATAGCAAATATATTTATGGTTAAAACAAATTTAATAAATTATCATCAACTGTATTTGGCAAAGTAACTCTAAGGTTTGGTTCAACTTCCATAGCGCGTTTTATTGCAAAAACAGCTTCTTTATTTCTCGCCCAACTTCGTCTAGAAATACCATTGTTTACATCCCAAAACAGCATTGATTTTAATCGCCTTTCAGCATCTTTACTACCATCAAGAACCATACCAAATCCACCATTTATGACTTCACCCCAACCTACGCCGCCACCATTGTGTATGCTTACCCATGTGGCTCCTCTAAAGCTATCACCGATTACATTTTGTATTGCCATGTCTGCTGTAAAACTAGAACCATCATAAATATTACTGGTTTCTCTGTATGGCGAATCGGTTCCAGAAACATCATGGTGGTCTCGTCCTAAAACGATATATCCAATGTCTCCTTTAGCTATAGCATCATTAAATGCAGTTGCAATTTTCATTCTTCCTTCGGCATCAGCATATAATATTCTGGCTTGAGAACCAACGACTAGTTTGTTTTCTTGAGCACCTTTTATCCACTGAATGTTATCAGCCATTTGTTGCTGAATTTCCTCAGGAGAATTGCTTTTAATGCCTTCTAAAACTTGACAAGCAATGGCATCAGTTTTTGCTAAATCTTCAGGTTTTCCAGATGTACATACCCATCGGAATGGTCCAAATCCATAATCAAAACACATTGGTCCCATGATGTCTTGTACATAACTAGGATACTTAAAATCAATACCATTTTCGGCCATAATTTCAGCTCCAGCACGAGAAGCTTCTAACAAAAAGGCATTACCATAATCAAAGAAATACGTGCCTTTTGCTGTGTGTTTATTAATTGCTACAGCGTGACGACGTAAAGTCTCTTGTACTTTGTTTTTAAATAGTTCAGGATGTTTTGCCATCATATCATTGGCCTCTTCAAAAGATAGACCTATAGGATAATATCCTCCAGCCCAAGGATTGTGAAGTGATGTTTGGTCACTTCCTAAATCAATATGTATGTTGTCTTTGTCAAATTGTTCCCAAACATCAACAATATTGCCATGGTAAGCTATTGAGATTGTTTCTTGGGTATCTTTTGCTTTTTTTACACGAGCTACTAATTCATCCAAATTTGAAAAAACTTCGTCAACCCAACCTTGAGAGTGACGTGTATGTACCGCTTTTTCATTCACTTCGGCACAAACTGTAATACAGCCTGCAATATTTCCAGCTTTAGGTTGCGCACCAGACATTCCTCCTAACCCTGAGGTTACAAAAAGATTGCCTTTAGGCGATTTGTTAATTTTTCGAAAGCCATTTAAAACAGTAATAGTTGTACCATGAACAATACCTTGAGGACCAATGTACATATAGCTTCCAGCAGTCATTTGTCCATATTGGGTTACACCTAAGGCATTAAATTTTTCCCAGTCATCTTGCTTTGAATAATTAGGAATCATCATGCCATTTGTTACGACAACTCTTGGTGCTTCTTTATGAGATGGAAATAAGCCCATAGGATGACCAGAATACATCACAAGTGTCTGCTCATTATTCATTTCAGCAAGATATTTCATGGTTAATCTATACTGTACCCAATTTTGGAAAACAGCTCCATTTCCGCCATAAGTTATTAGCTCATGAGGATGTTGTGCAACGGCATAGTCTAAATTGTTTTGAATCATTAACATTATAGCTGCAGCTTGTTTAGATTGTGCTGGATATTCTTCAATAGGACGCGCGTACATTTTGTAATCAGGACGTAACCGATACATGTAAATGCGTCCATAAGTTTGCAATTCATGTTTGAATTCGGTAATTAATTCTTTATGATGTTTAGCATCAAAATAGCGCAGTGCATTTTTAAGAGCTAACTTTTTTTCTTCAGAAGAAAGTATGTCTTTACGTTTTGGAGCATGATTAATGGATGCGTCATAGGCTTTTGGTTTTGGTAATATATCCGGAATACCTTCTAATATTTGTTGTTTAAAAGTCATTATTATTCTGTGCTTTTTAATTTTGGTTTTGGTTAAATCCATAAGGACAATGTCTGCAATTACTCTCACAGCAATAGCCTCTTTTTAAGTGGTATTGTTCGGTAAAACAGCGATATCCTTCGGGTGTTAAATAATAATCGCCTTCTTCAATTGGGACAAACTCCTTCATATGTCACAAAGATAATGTAAATTACATTGATTTTTTAGCACTATCATCTATGATTTTAATCTCAAAGTATTTAGTTCCTAAGGGATATACTGGAGTTACAGTTTATCCTTTTGTATTCTTAAAGTATCATAAATTAAAGACTGATGAAGTACTTATAAATCATGAATATATTCATCTTAAACAACAATTAGAGTTGTTAGTTATTCCATTTTATATGTTTTATGGGTTTGAGTTTTTGATTAGATTACTACAGTACAGGCAGTGGAAAACAGCGTATAGAAATATTTCATTTGAACGTGAAGCCTATATCAATGAAGACAATTTAGAGTATTTGGATAGAAGAAAAATCTGGCAGTTTTTAAAGTATCTTCGTGCCAATGATTTTTAACCTTGACCATAGTATCAATCAATCTATCAAGTTACCTCAAAAAAATAGTGTAGAACTATATATCAAGCGTGAGGATAAAATACATAAGCACATATCAGGAAATAAATATAGAAAACTAAAGTATAATTTACAAGAAGCAGATAAGCTAGGTTACACTACACTATTAACTTTTGGAGGTGCATTTTCAAACCATATTGCTGCAGTGGCATTTGTTGGGCAAAAGTTTGGTTTTAAGACCATAGGGATTATTAGAGGAGAAGAACTTGAAGATAAGATTAATGATAATGCAACTTTGCAGTTTGCACAAGCAAATGGTATGAGATTTAAATTTGTCTCTCGAAGTAGTTATAAAGAAAAAAACTCAGACGAATTCCTTGAACAATTACAAAAAGAATTTGGTAAATTTTACTGTGTTCCTGAAGGCGGAACAAATGCTTTAGCAGTTAAAGGATGCGAAGAAATCCTATCAGATAGTGATACTATGTTTGATTATATATGCTGTGCAGTGGGTACAGGAGGTACTATTTCAGGACTTATTAATAGCGCAAAACCACATCAACAAATTTTAGGATTTCCAGCCCTAAAAGGTGATTTTTTATCCAGCAATATTAGTAAATTTGTAACTCGGAGTAATTGGAAATTAATTACCGATTTTCACTTTGGTGGTTATGCTAAAATAAATGTAGAATTAATTGAATTTATAAATCAATTTAAACACATGCAAGATATTCCTTTAGATCCTGTATATACTGGAAAACTAATGTTTGGCGTTTATAAATTAATTGAAGACGGATTTTTTCCAAAAGAGTCAAAAATATTAGTGATTCATACAGGGGGTTTACAAGGTATTACAGGAATGAACAAGCGATTAAAACAAAAGAAATTACCATTAATTCAATGATAAAGAAAACAGTATTCATTATTATATTGAGTGTTTTAGTATTTAGTTGTGGCTCTAGAAAGAGAGCAGCACGTAAAAAAGCTAAGGCGAATAAAGAAATCGTTGAAAAACCATCTGAAGATCTAAAAGATATAGAGATTAAAACAACTACACCTAAAATAAATAGCACTACTCATTATATTTCAGTTTATAAAGATATTGCCATTTCTGAGATGAAAATCTATGGCATTCCTGCTAGTATTACACTGGCACAAGGTATTTTGGAATCGGGTTCGGGCAAAGGAACACTTGCTGTAAAAGCAAATAACCATTTTGGTATAAAATGTCACGATTGGAAAGGAGCAAAGATTTATCATGATGATGATAAAAGACAAGAATGCTTCAGAAAATATGAAAATTCT
>CAZQBE010000226.1:0-4404 GCA_964591595.1 uncultured Flavobacteriaceae bacterium | reverse complement strand
TTTATACACCTTAATTTTATGAATAAGGAGTTCATCAATAAAGGCTTTATTTCTATTCATATCATAAGCATCACCAAATTCATAAGCACTAAATCCTGTTTTTGCTTTTTGAGTTATAGCAGACTTAAAGAATTTTTGCTGATATTGTCTCAAATAGGCTTTGTTTTCAACCGCTGCTTTTATGGTAGCAATGCTTGATGTGTATTGATTTCGTATGGTGAATGCAAACGAGATAGTTCCGTAATCGGTATCTTGAAGGTGCCCTCTAGAACTCGCTTGTTCAAATAATAAAGCAAGTCCACCTTGTAAATCTGGATACGACGACCCATAACCAGGATAAGTACCATCAAAGGATTCTTTGGTGTAATAAAACGAGCCAATATTATCTAAAGCCTCTGTAAAATAAGGGGCGAATAAATTATTTAAAGTTTCATAGTTTTCTTTTGGCATAATGGGGTCTTGCGAACCAATAGGTTTCATAGGTTCAAAAAAGTAATTACTATTAGTTCCCATTTCATGAAAATCGGTCACGACATTTGGATACCATTTGTGGTACCATTTTAGTTTGCCTTGACTTTCAGGATTTACAGCTAATAACCAATCTCTATTCAAATCAAACCAATAGTGATTTGTTCTGCCTCGTGGCCAAACTTCATTATGTTCGGCATCAATATTATCTGAAACCAATGTATTGGATTTGTATTGATTTGCCCATTGTGCATGACGATCGCGACCATCGGGATTTATGGTTGGATCTATAAATACAATCGCATTTTCTAAATACTGTTGCACTTCAGGACTATTTGAAGCCACCAAAGTGTAAGCTGTAAGTAATGCAGCTTCAGAACTAGAAGGTTCGTTACCATGAACGTTATAGCCTAATTGTACAAAAATGGGTACATCATTATAGTTTGTTGGATTTAAATTTGGGTTTACAAATTTTAGATGTTCAGCTTTAATAGCGTCTAAATTGCCCAAATTTTTAGGTGTTGTAACAGTTAACATTACCAGTTTACGGTGTTCGTGAGTTTCACCATAGGTTGTAATAGATGCTCTATCTGAAAGTTCGGCAAGTTTAGTTAAATAGGCAACTATTTGATCATGCCTTGTGTGTTGTGTTCCAATAGGATATCCTAAAAAAGTTTCAGGAGAAGGAATACTAGAATTAAAAGGCGCCTTGTTTTTAAAAAAATAATCTTGGGCAAATGCAGAAGTTACCATGATGGTGCACAAAGCCATGGTAAAGAGGTGTTTTGTAAGTTTCATTAGGTTAGTTTTTATGCTTATAAAAATAGAAATTAAATAGATACTTTATATCACTGTTCAGAATTTTAACACATTAAGAAATTTTATTGCGAAGACATATTAAAAAACGGTTCTCGATAGTTCTGCTGAGTTTGTCGAAGTACGATTTTTTGATAAAAAATCACTCGAATTGACGTTTATAAAATTATTTTAACTCAAAATGTATAATGGGTTAATTACGCATTAATTTGTAGCCATTAATACTTGTCTGTTAAGCCTTATCAACTGCATTTTTTCACGTTCGTTTTGAAATTTGTAAACTGCAATTTCTTGAGTTTGTTTGGCTTTTCCCCAGTTGTAATATTTGGTTACTTTAAAATAGGTAGGTTCTGGTTTTTTGTTGCCTTTATAGGTAATGTTAACTAACCAATCGCCTTCGCCAATATCGTCAATAAAAAATTCTTTACTAGAATATCCCTTTTCTTTTTCGCTGGTTATGAGTTCTTGGTTGGCTGCCAAACTATGCTCAAACACATAGGCACGTTTATCTTGATTTACAAATTCTAAATCAAATTCTGCTTCAGAAGTGTTCCATTCAAAAACAAGGCGTACATCATTTCTAAAGTCGAACAGATTATCACTTTTAGGGATGAATTTTTCTTTAATATCAGTTTGGTTTGGTCTATTATAATAAAGAAACTCCATTTCGTTGTAGAGTAGTTCACCAATACCTTCACCACTTACATCATTGCCTTGCAAGAGATAGCTCATATACATACGCCATGCTTTTTTAAACTGATTGTTTTCTAGATAAGCATTCGCCAAATCGCGATAGGATTGTGCGTATTTAGGGCGTAATTTAAAAATGGTTTCATAGGTCTTTATGGTTTCTCTTTTTAACCCAAGCGCCTGAAATTGATATGCGATAGCTTTTAATATCTCTGCATTATTAGGGTTTGCAATAGCTAAATCGTGCAATACTTGTTTAGATAGATTGGCATCTTTATAAAATGTGATAAACTTTTGAGCGATACTAATATGGTCACTATAACTTTTAACCTTAGTTTTTAAAGTTTGATCGTAATAAATAAAAGCTTTTTGTTTGTTATTAAAAGCTTCAAGTGCATCAGCAAAAGTGTTGGCGTTTAAACGTTCCATATCAACAAAAGATGCATCGTTAGAATAATAGTTTTTGTTAGTGTATTGTTCGGCTATTTTTTTTCTTTGGTCTTCAACCGGGTTAAAACTACCATTCTTGGTTTGTACAACAATAACACCACCAGCACCATCACTACCATAACGATTGGTGCCAGCTAAAGTTTTTAGAACACGGATGCTTTTAATAATATTTAGATCCATTGGTGGCTCATCTTCATAAATCACACCATCTATATCCCAAATAGCATACATGGGTGTGTTGATAGAACTACGCGGTTTTACAATAATTTTATTAGCATTGCGATCATATCTTAATCCTGGAATTTTTCCGTCTAAAGCTTCGCCTAAAGAGCTATAAATAGCACTTATATTTTCACCATCAAAATAAGACATCGCAAACCCTGTACGTTTAGGATCCATATTTCCTCTTGAGGTTTCGAATGATTCTTCTGCTTTTTTGGCTTGTGTAAGAGTTTTGCCTATTTTTCCGTTGGCAGTAACAGTTACTTCATCAAGCTCATTTTCTTTAACTACCATTTCAATATCTAATATCTCGGTAACATCTTCTACAATTATAGATACGGTTGCAAACCCAACATGACTGTATTGAACAATATCTCCAACTGCAGCTTTAATAGTATATGAGCCAAGAGTATTAGTTTTGGTACCTGTAGTTTTACCAACCACTATAATATTAACATTGGCCAACGGTACATCTATATAAGTAACTGTACCATGAATAGTTTTTATAGTTGTTTCTGCGTTTGTTGTTGTTATAGTTTTTGAAGAAAACGAAGCGTCGTTATTGGTTGCTACTGCATCATCGCTATAGTAGTTTTGATTACGGTATTGTTCGGCTTTGGCTTCTTTTTTAGCTTTAATAGCTTCTTCATAAGACCCAAAATTGGTGCGTACAACACCACCACCACTTCTTCCTATACTACCATAACTCAAGGTAGAGCCAAGAGCTTTTAAAAAATGAACATCTTTAATATTTGAAAGATCAAGATGTGGAGGTTCTTCTTTAAATATTTGTCCGTCAACATCCCAGATTGCATATCCAGGTCCTCGGAGAACAATTTTCCCTTCTTTTCCGTTAACTCCAGCGGCTTTACCATTTAATGCATCAGCTAAAGTAGGATACCCAGAGTTTATATCCTTTCCATCAACGTATGCAATTCCAAATCCAGAAGTTTTTGGATTAATAATACCTCTTGAGGTTTTAAATTTTGCATTCTTTTTTGCAGCTATTTCAGAAACGCTACCTACTTTTTTCTTAGCGGTAACAACAGCTTCATCAAGTTCATTAACCTTTTGGGTCATTTCAATATTAAGTACAGAAGTAATATCTTCCACAATTATAGAAACGGTATTAAACCCTACATAACTGTATTGTATAATGTCTCTTACTTTTGCATTAATACTGTAGTTCCCTTGTGTATCTGTTTTGGTGCCTTTTTTCGAGTCCAGAATAATGATATTTACATTTGGTAAAGGCGCATTGAGGTGTGTTATTTGTCCACTTATTTCTTTGGTTAGTTCACTATTATTTTGAGCAAATATTGAAAGGGATAAACAAAGAAAAATTAAAGTAATACCTAACGAAGTACTTTTAAAGTTGTAGCTAATCATTTTTATATATTGAATGCGTTTTCCTAGAAAATACAAAAAATATTTATAAGACAACCAGAAAGTTAAAATATTTAATTTTTTATTATGATATGTGGCACGTTGTCTACATTCCAATCAATCACTAAACCGCCAGCGAGCGATTGTGCTATTTCTTTTCCGTATAAAAATTCGCATAGGTATAAGGCAGCTTCAAAACTTTTTGCACCACCCGAAGAGGTAATATATTTACCATCATGTACAAAAAACACATCTTTTCTAATATCCAAATTTGGAAACATGATTCGTATTTTATCAATATCACTTGGGAACGTGGTTGCTACTGCATTATCTAAGACACCTGCTTTTGCCAATACAAAAGCACCATCGCAA
>CAZQBE010000225.1:0-4413 GCA_964591595.1 uncultured Flavobacteriaceae bacterium | reverse complement strand
TATAATATTGGCGATGTACGAGCTATCCTTGATAAATCTACTTTAGGATTTACAAAAAAAGGTGGTTATTCTTTAGATGATTTAGTTATAAAAGCCAGGGAAGATGGTTGGCTACCATCAAAACCAGAAGGTGTTGATGATGTATCTATTAATGATGTACTTGATTTAATTAGCGAAAATCCTTCTCATCCAAGACACGCACAAGAATTAGCTGAATTTGACATGAATGTTAGTGCAAGAGATCAACAAATTGATATGTTAGAAAGTGCTGGTTATGATCCTTTTTCAATGTCTGATGTAGATGTTGAAATAGCATTACAAAAAATTGCGAATAAAGTCGATGACCAGGAAATAAAGTTATATAAAGATGAGAATTATCTTGATGAAGCATATGATAACAATTTTGATGAAGTAATGGATTTCTTTGATAGTAAAGCTATTGATGAAAATGCTGATGTTGTTTTAGCGATGGATGATGAGGGTAAGGCAACCACAGTTAAAGCTAAAAATATTAAAGAAGAAATACAAGCAGATAAAAAAGCATTAAATGAATTAAGTAAATGTAAAGGATTGGATGTTTAATGGTTAGTTTTCGTGAATGTATTATAGCTGCTGGTAAAAAAAATCTTTTAAGTAAAGATAAAGAAAAAGAATTGCTAGATATGTTTGATGATAAGTTGGAAATTTTTTCCAAAACAATGTCAGAAATAGATGCAAAAAAAGCAGCAAGTAATGCCACATTTTTAGCACATAAAAGAATAGTTAAAAAGAAAGCTATTGAAAATGCTTTTGCTTTAAAAAAATTTACAGAACTTAAAGATCAACTTAGTAAGTATAAAAACAATAATGGCGAAATAGATGAAGCTGAAGGTTTTAGATCTTTGCATGGAAAAAAAGACGGACCAGTTATTCCTACAAATTTAGAAATACGACATAGATCTGTTTTTTCTTGGTTAATGTCTGATTTAAGTGATGTAATGGAAGCATACGCAAATCCATTAATTCGTAAATGGAAAAGAGCATCGCCTGATAAAGTTATTCGTGAATTATTTGAGCCAGGATCAACTGGAAATAAAGGTGCTGAAATTATGGCAAAATCACTTTTAGAATCTTTTGAAAAAGCAAGAGTAATGTTAGCCAAACAAGGTGTTATTGTTGCTAAAGATCCTAATTGGAAATTGCCAAATAAACATGATGTATCAAAATTAAATAGAGCAAAAAAAATTAATGGAAAATATAAAGCATTAAGTCCTGATGAATATTATGATTTTATAAAAGGTTTATTAGATAAAAGTAAAATGATTGATGATAAAACTGGTTTTACTTTTGATGTTCTACCAGAAGATGAATTTTATAAAGCAATAATAGCATCATACAGAAACATAATGACCGATGGTTTAGGTGTTGGTAAAAAAACAGGATTAAAAAAATTTGCTGAACATCGTTTTTTAATTTTTAAAGACGCAGATAATTGGAATATTTATAATGATAGATTTGGTGGCGATCCTATTATTTCTATATATGAACATTTTGATATGATGTCGAGAGCTATTGCAGAAACACAAATATTTGGACCAAAACCAAATGTAGTGCGTAATTCATTAAAAAAATATTTACAAGAAACAGCTTTTGATAAACAAAATATAAACAGAAAAAAATTTGCTGGTGTTATTCCTCGTCAAGCAGAATTAGCAAGAGTTAATTCAATAATTAAAAAAACAGATGTTGAATATGATTTATTTGTAGGTCGAGGTCATTTAAGTGTAGATCAACTTGGTGCTAGAATTGGTAGTAATGTTCGTCACTTTGGTACAGGAACTTTATTATCAGGATCAGGTCCAACTGTACTTGTTGGAGATACAGCCACAACATTTCAAAATTCAGCAATGCGTGGTTGGTCGCCATGGAAAGCTATTTTTAATAGTTTAAAAGAACAATTTAAAGGAAAACGAGGTCGCCAAGAAGCTGCTTATTTGCATTTAATTTTAGACGATTTAATTCAAAACAATATGGCGATGTCAAGATTTGTTGATGAAGTAGATAGTGGAGGATTAGCAAAAGTTTTTTCAACTACTTTTTTACGACTTGGTGGTGTTTCACGATTTACACAACAAGCGAGAAATGCTGCTGGTAAATATATTTTATCAGGAAATGGTTTAGGAAAATTTGTTACACATTCTATGGATGATTTAATTAGATTATCTAAAGGTAAATTTAATGATTACGGAAAAACATTAAAATTATTAGAACAATACGGCATAACTAAAACTGATTGGGATATTATTCGTACCACAGAAATGTGGAATCCTAGAGGTAATTTAAAATTTATTGATGTTAAAGCGATAGCAAATCGTGCTGACATTAATCCTGATGAAGCATTAAATATTTCTTTTAAATTAAAAGACCTTGTTCAAATGGAACAAGATTTTGCTGTTGTTGTTAATTCATTACGATCACAATCTAAAACATCTGGTGTGAAAAGAGGTACTTTTGCTGGCGAATTAGCTTTATCTGCTTTTATGTTTAAAAGTTTTCCCATCAATGTTGTTATACATAATTTAATGCGTGCTTTTAGTGTACCACCTGGTAAATTAAATAAAGCAAAATATGCAATAACATTAGTTGGTGGAATGACAGCTGCTGGTGCAACCATTACCTTACTGTATGATTTAATGAATGGTCGTGATTTACAAAATGTAAATACAAGAGCATTTTGGTTACAAGCAGTAATGCGAGGTGGTGCTTTTGGACCAATAGGCGATATATTACTTGGAGATCCTGATGCAAGAGAATTTGGTTTATTTGCATCTGGTCCAGTTGTATCATTAATAGCTGATTTATTAGGAATAAGTGTAGGTGCAGTTAATACGGCTTTATTTAATGAAAATGAAGAAGTTAATTATGGTGGTCGATTACAACGAATAGTTAAAAATTGGACACCTAAACCTTGGTATGCAAAACTTGTAATGCAACGCTACTTATTTGATCATTTAAGTAAACAATTAGATAAAAATCATCACAAAAGATTACGAAGTTATAATAAGAAATTATATGAAAAAGGAAGTGGTTTTTGGTGGAAACCAGGAGAATTAACACCAGACAGATTACCAAACTAAATAAAGAATTTAGTTGAACATTATTGACATTTAATTTAAGAAATAACAATAAACTAGATATTTCTGTCTAGTTTTTTTTATTTTTCCAAACATTAGAGGACGACATGACGATTTCTAGCACGACTACGAAAAATTCGTATAGTGGAAATGGATCTACTACAACCTTTGCTTATGGGTTTTACATTCCAGCATCGACAGACATACAAGTAATTGTACGATCTGCAACTGGAACGGAAACAGTAAAAGCTGAGGGTTCAGGATCAACGAATTACAGTATTACAAATGTTGGTAACGCCAGCGGTGGAAACATTGTATTTGTAACTGCTCCAGTATCAGGGGAAACTGTTGTACTTCGAAGAAATACAGCAAAGACACAAGCTACTGATTATGTTGCTAATGATCCTTTCCCAGCAGAAACACATGAAGATGCTCTTGATAAGCTTACAATTATAGGTCAAGATTTACAAGAACAAGTTGATCGTTCATTAAAACTATCAAGAACGAATACAATGACTTCAACAGAATTTACTGTTGGCTCATCTGATCGTGCTTCTAAAATTTTAGCTTTTGATAGTACAGGCGAATTATCAGTTACACAAGAATTAGGTACAGTAAAAGGCAACTGGGCTGCATCCACAGCTTATGTTGTAAGAGATATAGTAAAAGACACAAACACAAATAATATTTTTATTTGTTTAACTGCTCATACTTCTTCAGGATCAGTACCACTAACTACTAACACCGATGCTGCTAAATGGAGTTTATTAGTAGATGCTGCATCAGCCACTACTTCACAAACTGCTGCCGCTGCTTCCGCAACTGCATCAGCTAATTCCGCTACTGCTTCTGCTGCATCCGCATCAACAGCTTCTGGACATAAAGACACAGCAACCACAAAAGCAAGTGAAGCCGCTACTTCCGCTACAGCAGCCGCTTCTTCCGCTACATCAGCCGCTACAAGTTATGATAATTTTGATGATAGATATTTAGGACAAAAATCTTCTGATCCATCTAATGATAATGATGGTGGAAGTTTATTAACTGGTGCTTTATATTTTAATACATCAAACAATGTAATGATGGTTTACACAGGTTCTGCCTGGGTAAGAACAACACCAACATCCTCGGATCAAACAAATATTAATACTCTATCTGCTAGTGCAGTTGTAACTGATATGGGATTACTTGCCACATCAGCAGTTATTACTGATATGGATTTATTGGCAACATCAGCAAATGTAACCGCTATGGGATTACTTGGTGTATCTGGTGTTATAACTGACATGGGATTACTAGG
>CAZQBE010000224.1:0-4440 GCA_964591595.1 uncultured Flavobacteriaceae bacterium | reverse complement strand
TCCTTTTCCATTTTCATCTATAAAATCAATACTAATTTGTCTATTCATTCTAGATTGTCCTATTGGTAATCCAATGGATAATCCACCACCAACATGTCCTCCACCACCACCAACACCTACGCCAACATTACTACGCTGTTGGTTTTGATAGTCACTACTTTGAATATTGATAAAAAAATCTGGAGTTTCAGAAAGTAAAAATCCTTTAGCTTTCAGGCTAGCATCCATAATATCCAATAAACGCTTTGTATCTAATTCACTCAATCCTGTTTCTAAATCGGAATAGTAATTATAGGTTTTGTATGAGTTGAAATTGGTTTGTTTATCATAATCGTAATTTACTCTAATTGAAGCACAAGACGAAACTAGTAATAGCAACAATAATACTTTTAGACTCTTCATAGCTATAGATTTTCTCTAAATTTAATCAAAAAATTATTCCAGTAAAGATTTTGTAAACTAAAATCTAATTATTAAGCATTCTCCAGAGCCTATCTTTAAGCTCAGTAATACCTTGATGCGCTACTGAAGAAATAAACATATAATCTACAGGAAGCTCGTTATCAAGCTCAACTTTTAGTTCTGCTTTAAGTTCATCATCGAGCATATCGCATTTAGTAATAGCAATAAAACGATCCTTGTCTAACATTTCAGGATTGTAGCGGCGTAATTCGTCTAGCAGAATATCATACTCCTTTTTAATATCAGTAGAATCGACAGGAATCATAAATAACAAGGTAGAATTACGTTCAATATGACGCAAAAAATAGTATCCCAATCCTTTTCCTTCTGCTGCACCTTTAATTATTCCAGGTATATCTGCCATAACAAAAGTTTGAAAATCTCGATACTCTACAATTCCCAGATTTGGTTTTAGTGTGGTAAATTCATAATCGGCAATCTTAGGCTTTGCCGAAGTGATTACAGATAATAACGTAGATTTTCCTGCATTAGGAAATCCAACCAAACCGACATCAGCTAGTACTTTTAGTTCTAAAGTAATATACTTTTCTTCTAGTGGAATTCCAGGTTGTGCATAACGGGGTGTTTGATTCGTGGAACTTTTAAAATGCCAATTGCCACGTCCACCTTGACCGCCTTCACAAATAATACGTTCTTCGCCTTCTTCAGTAATTTCAAAAAGAATTGCATTTGTTTCTGTATCTCTAACTACTGTTCCTAAAGGCACATCAACATACACATCAAGACCATCTGCTCCAGTACTTCTACTTTTACTTCCATGCTCTCCGTGTCCAGCTCTAAAATGTTTCTTATGTTTTAAATGATACAAGGTCCAAAGGTTTGAATTACCACGAAGAATAACATGACCTCCACGACCACCATCACCTCCATCTGGACCTCCTTTTGTAATATACTTTTCACGATGTAAATGCACGGAGCCTTTACCTCCATTTCCAGAAGCAGCAAATACTTTTATATAATCTACAAAGTTACCTTCAGTCATTTAATTTGATTATCGTTTCCACGAAAGTGGAAATCTTTTAAATTGCAGTTTAAATTCATATGATTTACTCCTTCGAGGGAATTATAACTTATCAATCACAGTACTCAAACGTACTGTAATCTCTTCAATACTACCTACACCATCTACTCCAAAATACTTATTTTGGGATGAGTAATACGCCTTTAAAATGGCTGTTTTAGAATAATATTCAAATATTCTTTTTCTAATAACTTCTTCATTTGCATCGTCTGGACGACCACTGGTTTGTCCTCTTTCAAGCAAACGTTTTACTAATACCTCATCATCCACCTCAAGAGCAACCATAGCATTAATACAAGAATCTTTGGTTTCCATTAACACATCCAAAGCTTTAGCTTGAGCTTCAGTACGAGGAAATCCATCAAAAATAAATCCTTTTGCAGCTGCATTTTTATCAACCTCAGCATTTAACATTTTAATAGTTACCTCATCTGGTACAAGATCACCTTTATCCATATAAGATTTTGCCAAAATACCAAGTGCTGTTTCGTTTTTAATATTATATCTAAATACATCGCCTGTAGAAATATGCACCAAATTATACTTTGCCTTTAAAAATTCGGCTTGTGTGCCTTTTCCTGCTCCTGGAGGTCCAAATAATACTAAATTTGTCGTATGTAGTGTTGTATTTATTTGATATACTTCTGGAATATCTCTTCCTAAACCATCATAGTCTAATCCAAAACCAACAATGAATTTATTAGGGATTTCTATTCCAATATAGTGGAGTTTATAATCTTTTCTATAGGCTTCTGGCTTATAGAATAAAGTCGCAATTTTCAAAGATTTAACTCGTTCTTTACTAAAAATTCTATGTATTTCTTCAAGTGTATTGCCAGTATCTATAATATCTTCAATAATAACAACCGTTCTTCCCGACAAATCTTGAGTTAATCCTATTAACCGTTGAATGTCTTCAGTAGATTTTACGCCTTCATAAGAAGCTAGTTTAATAAAAGTAACCTCACATGGTTTTGGATACTTTTTCACAAAATCACTTACTACCATAAAAGAACCATTTAAAATTCCAATAAAAACAGGAATCTCATCACCCAAATCGACTGCAATTTCTTTAGCTAATCTAGAAATTGCATCATCTATTTCCTGCGCAGAAATAAAGGGCTTAAAGTATTTATCATGAAGTTTAATCACCTTAATATATTTTAGAAAGGTGCAAAGATAATCAATTGAATAAGTTTAAAGAAATTTTGATTTATCAATTTGGAATTTGGTTTAATATTAAAATGTATTTTTGCAAAGCAAACACACAAATTGAGTGATACTTCAAAAAATGAATTACTTTTCTTCAAACTTTAAATTAGGTATTCTAGGTGGTGGTCAACTAGGAAAAATGCTACTTAATGAAACACGAAAATTTGATATTTACACTTGTATTTTAGACCCTAGTAACGAAGCGCCTTGTAAAATTGGATCCAACGAATTTTATCAAGGCGATTTAATGGATTATGAAACCGTTTATAGCTTTGGAAAAAAAGTTGATGTTTTAACCATTGAAATTGAAAACGTAAATGTTGATGCTTTAGAAAAATTAGAACAAGAAGGGGTTATGGTATACCCATCATCAAAAACATTAAAAACTATACAAAATAAAGCGAAACAAAAGTTGTTTTATGTTGATCATAATTTACCTACGGCACCTTTTACTCGTTATGCATATAAGGATGAAATCTTAACAGCCATTAAACACGAAGTTTTAAATTTTCCTTTTGTATGGAAACGTACTCAATTTGGTTATGATGGTACAGGCGTAAAAGTTGTGCGTGCTCATTCGGACTTACATAATCTTCCAAATGTAGAATGCATTGTAGAAGACCTTATTCCTTTTAAAAATGAACTCTCGGTAATCGTTGCCAGAAATGTAAAAGGAGATGTAAAATTGTACCCCATTGTAGAAATGGAGTTTCATCCAGAAGCAAACCAAGTAGAATATGTAATCTGTCCTGCAAGAGTAAGTAAAGACGTTGCTTTAAAAGCCGAACTTATTGCATTAAAAGCTTCAGCTGCTTTTGAGCATGTTGGTCTTTTAGCCGTTGAAATGTTTCAAACTGAAGATGATGAGATTTTAATTAACGAAGTAGCTCCAAGACCACACAATTCAGGACATCACACCATTGAATCTAATTACACATCTCAATTTGAACAACATCTACGCGCTATTTTAAATCTACCTTTAGGAAAAACCGATAGTAAAGTTGGTGGAATAATGGTAAATTTGGTTGGTGCTGAAGGATATTCAGGAGATGTTGTTTACGAACATATTGAAGATATCATGAAAATGGGAGGTGTAACTCCTCACATTTATGGAAAAAAACAAACACGTCCTTTTAGAAAAATGGGACATGTAACCATTGTACACAAAGATTTAAACGAAGCGCATAAAATAGCAGAAGCTGTTAAGCAAAAGATAAAAGTTATAAGCAAATAAATATGGCACAAGTTGGTATAATTATGGGAAGTAATAGTGATCTTCCTATTATGCAAGAAGCAATAGATATATTAAAAGGCTTTGATATTGAAGTTGAAGTTGATATTGTTTCTGCTCACAGAACTCCAGAGAAAATGTTCGATTATGGTAAAGAAGCCCACAAACGAGGTATAAAAGTCATTATTGCAGGAGCTGGAGGAGCAGCACATTTACCTGGAATGATAGCTGCTTTATCTCCTCTTCCGGTTATTGGTGTTCCTGTTAAATCAAGAAATTCTATTGATGGTTGGGATTCTGTACTATCCATTTTACAAATGCCTGGAGGTGTCCCTGTTGCTACTGTTGCGCTTGATGGTGCCAAAAATGCAGGTATTTTAGCCGCTCAAATTATTGGTACTTCAGACTCTTGCGTGTTAGACAAGGTATTGATATATAAAGAAGGTTTAAAAGCCAAAGTTATTGATGCTGCAAACACTATAAAACAATAAAA
>CAZQBE010000223.1:0-4456 GCA_964591595.1 uncultured Flavobacteriaceae bacterium | reverse complement strand
AATGCTACCTTCTTTAAAAGCAGCAGCTGGAGAAAATAATGTATTTGAAATTAAATCTATAACTGGAGCCGAAGATTTTTCATCTTACCAATTAAAAGTTCCTGGACTATTTTTCTTTTTAGGAGGAATGACTCCTGGAAATACAGAGGCTTTTCCACATCATACACCAGACTTTTTTATTGATGAAGACGGAATGTTACTAGGTGTAAAAACCTTTATTCAGTTATCCTTAGACTACTTAAACAATTAATTAAGTCTAATACTAAATGAAATCAATATCGTGAAAGTTATTGCTAAAAGATAAGACAGATACTAATATTATATGTTCTGATTAAATCACTTTTAAATAAACTTAGGGTATTATGAATACTATTTTAGATTTTATTGAAGGCATCTCATGGTGGCTGTGGATTATTATTGTTTTAATAATTGTAGTAATAAGGGATATTATTCAAAAACGCCATTCTATAAGTCATAATTTCCCTCTTATTGGTCATTTTCGCTATATACTCGAAAAGATTGGCCCTGAACTGAGGCAATATCTAGTAGCCAATAACAGAGAAGAATTACCATTTAATCGTATAGAGCGTAGTTGGATTTATGCATCTGCAAAACATGAAAATAACTATGAAGGCTTTGGCACCGATAGAGATATTTATGCACATCAGCACATATTTATAAATAATACAATGATGCCTTTTCAAATAGGTGAAAATCATCCAAATGCAATTGATCATTGTTTTTTACCTTGTGCTAAAGTTATAGGATCTTATAATAAACGTCAAAAACCTTTCCGTCCTGCTTCAATAATTAATGTATCCGCTATGAGTTTTGGTTCTCTTTCGGCTAAAGCTATTGAGTCTTTAAATAAAGGGGTGAAAATTGCCGGTGCATACCATAATACAGGTGAAGGTGGTCTATCACCTTACCACAGTAATGGCGGAGACGTTATCTTTCAAATTGGCACAGGCTATTTTGGAGTTAGAGATAAAGAAGGTAATTTTTCCATGGATAAATTATTGAAGTTAATTAATGATAACCCATTTGTTAGAGCCATAGAAATTAAACTCTCTCAAGGTGCAAAACCAGGAAAAGGTGGTGTGTTACCAGGAGCAAAAATCACTGAAGAAATAGCAAAGATTAGAGGTGTAGAAGTAGGTGTAGATGTTATATCTCCACCAAGTCATAAAGCATTTACCAATGTTTCTGAAATGGTTGATTTTATTGAAACTATTGCTAGTAAAACAGGATTACCTGTTGGTATTAAAGCGGCTATAGGTAAACTTGAGCAATGGGAAGAATTGGCTGATGTTATGAAAGCAGCAAACAAAGGCCCTGATTTCATTACAGTTGATGGTGGTGAAGGTGGTACTGGAGCTGCACCACCAAGTTTTGCTGACCACGTATCACTACCTTGGGTGTATGGGTTTAGCGACTTGTACAAATTATTTCAGAATAAAGGATTATCAGAACGCATTGTATTTATTGCAAGTGGTAAGCTTGGTTTCCCTGCCAAGGCTGCAATGGCATTTGCTATGGGAGCCGATTGTATTAACGTAGCGCGCGAAGCTATGATGAGCATTGGTTGTATTCAAGCACAGGTATGTCATACCAATCGATGTCCAAGTGGTATTGCAACACAAAGTAAATGGTTACAAAATGGTATCGATGTTACTTTAAAATCAGAGCGATTAGCACAATTTTTCAGAACTTTTAAAAAAGAATTGATTGAGATTACACACGCTACAGGTTATGAGCATCCTTGTCAATTTAAAATGAGTGATGTGGATATTAATGTAGACGATCATTATTTATCGAAAGAATTAGATAAAACATATTTATATACAAAAACACCAGTACCATTTACGAATATGCAAGATTTAAAAGATTGCATATATTTGGGAGGGAAAGACTAGTGTTTGTATATGGTATTTATGTTAAGAGTATTTAACCCTAAATAAATTTATTATGGATATTGAAAAAATTTTTGAAGTGTTTTTATACGCAGTTCCAGCAATTATAACTGGAATGGTTGCTTACTACTTTTTTAAAGAGCATACAAAAAATGAAGATGGGCGACGACGCTTTTTATTACACAAAGATATGCAAATGAAAGCCTTACCTATACGGTTACAAGCCTATGAACGAATGGCATTATTTTTAGAGCGTATTACACCTTCTAAATTATTAATACGAGTAAGTCCAACAAGCTCTAATGAAGAAAGTTACGAATCTTTACTTATAGCAAATATAGAGCAAGAATTTGAACATAATTTATCACAACAAATATACGTAAGCGACGATTGTTGGAACATTATAGTAGCCGCAAAAAACGCTACAATACAACTGATAAGAAAAGCTGGTTTACTAGAAAAAACGGGGACTGCAAATAAGCTACGAGAAGTTATTTTAACCGAAATGATGGAGAAACGTGCACCAAGTGATGCTGCCTTATCGTATATCAAAAAAGAAGTGAGTGATATGTGGTAGCTATTTATCTCTTAATTCATTCGAATCTAAGTCTTCATGCTTTTTCTTAGCATAATCAAACCCTTCTTGCCACCATTTTACCATTAAGCGTTTACTAAAAATTAAAGAGTTTTCAGTAAGCCTTGTTGGCGTGTAATATAAATTAAGTTTTACTCCTCTATTTTTTGCTGCAAGTTTCCCAATAGTGATGTCGTGCTTTTCAACTTGATCTAATAAATGCCCAAACAAGCTAATCATCAGCGAAAACGGGTTTTTTCCCAAAACCTTATTATCTACCATTGTTTCAGATTCTAATATTATAGCATCAACTTCAGTAGCTCCACGTTGTATCGCTTCTCTTATCGGTACCACACAACCCAAACCACCATCAGCATATTCAAAACCGTTTACAGTTACCAAAGACATAAAAGGAATATAGTTACAAGATATCCATATCCAATTGCAAAATTCCTCATAAGAGCAATCATTAATAGACTTATATTCTACCCTATTCTTTGACAGATTAGAGACGGTTACTACAACATCTTTTTTAGCTGATTTTATCTTATTATACTCTTCCTTTGAGAAGTTTCGTCTTATATTACGTCTAAGTGCTTTACTTTCTCCAAAGGTGCGTTTCTTTTTAATAAATTGCCATAACGAACTGACAAAGTTAATTGATACAAATTCACGATTTCCCTTTTTACGTTGCACAAAAGGGCTTACACTAAAAATATCTCTTTGCTTTACATTTGTGAATAAATTATAAACCTTCGGAATATCGCTAAGCGAAAGGTGTGGTACTAATAAGCTTCCTGTTGAAGTTCCTAAAAAAATATCATATTGTCGTTTTTTATCTTTCATTAAATATTGTGCCACACCACCAGCAAAGGCACCTTTACTTCCCCCTCCAGAAATCACTAATGCTCTCATAAATCTTCTAATTGACTTGTTTTTTCGTTTATGCTTTTCGCAAAATCAAATCCGCTTTGCCACCATTTTGACATTTTTTCTTTGTTAAATATTAATGCATTTGTTGTAAGCACAGTTGGTGTATAATAAAAATTAATAATTGCCTCTTGGTTGGAAGCTACAAACTTTCCAATCTTAATGTTTTGATGTTCTATCCTATCCAGCATAAATGCAAACATATTGGTTAATAAAGAGAAGGCATTAAGAGAGGGCATCCTGTTTAATTGTGTTACTTCGGTTTGTAAAATTATGGCATCAACAACAGTAGCACCTCTTTTTATAGCCTCTTCTATAGGCACCATTGAACCCAAACCTCCATCAGCATACTCACAGCCACCTTTCTTAACTAAAGACATAAAAGGTGTATAATTGCACGAAATCCATATCCAATCACAAAACTCATCATAACTAAAATCTCTTAAAGACTTATATTCAACTTTATTTAGCGATAGGTTCGAAACTGTTACCACAATATCCTTTTTCTCTTTTTTTAAAGTCTCAAATTCTGTTATTGTTATTGTTCTTCTAATTAAATATTTTAAACTATGACTCTCGCCAAAAGTTTTTCTTCCTTTAAAAATATTGAGCAACACACTAAAGTGATTAATTCCAATGGTTTCAACTCCTCGTTTCTTCTTAATAATAAATGGACAAGTACTAAAAATTGAGCTTTGTGATACATTTGTAAAAACATTTTTAACTTTATTTACTTTATTTAAAGCTAAATGCGATACTAGCAAACTCCCTGTTGAAGTCCCTATAAACATATCGTAGTGTCGTTTATCTTCTTCAATTAAATATTGTGCAACTCCTCCAGCAAATGCACCTTTACTTCCTCCTCCAGATATAACTAAGGCTCTCATAGTACTCTAATAAATTTTAAAAGCATTAGACCAAATTAATAATAATCATTGTCATTATAGTTAAAAGAATTAAATTAGTTTCGCGAAATTATATAATAATAACCCGTTGTGCATTTTAAATAATGCTAATTTTAATATTGTTAATGTTTCTA
>CAZQBE010000222.1:0-4508 GCA_964591595.1 uncultured Flavobacteriaceae bacterium | reverse complement strand
TTTCTGGAACAATTTCAACAACACACATAGTACAGTTTCCAGCTACACAAAAAACCTACGGACTTTATAACAACATTGCAGGTGGCGCAGATGTCACTGCAAGATTAGGCGCTTCTGGTAACACATTAACAATTACAAATGGTAAATACAGATTAGTTTCTACCGATGGAACTAACTGGTATGATATATTTACACTTGCAGGTTTAGGTGAGTCATGGATTGAAAAGTCAGGAAACTACACAGCCTCCGATGGAGACAACATATTTGTTGATACGTCTGGAACTGCTGTAACAATTACTTTACCTTCATCTCCTTCAATTGGTAATCAAGTTAAAATAATCGATTCACATGGTACATCTGGTACTAACAATATTACTGTTGCAAGAAATGGCTCTAAAATACAAGGGGCAACATCAGATTTAACAATTTCAACTAACCGTGCTGGTATAGCGTTGGTGTTTTATGACAGTGACAACGGTTGGTTATTAAAGTATAACGATTAATTATGGCTAACTTACAAGATATAGTAAACAGAAGTGAAGTAGGAGCTATTAAGCCTTGGACAAAAGCAACAGCTCCTGATGGTTATCTTTTATGTGATGGTGCAGCCGTATCAAGAACTACTTACGCAGATTTATTTGGAGTTGTTGGAACTACTTACGGTGTAGGTGATAACTCAACTACTTTTAATGTTCCTAATCTACAAGGTAAAATGCCACAAGGTTTTGATGGTAATACTTACAATTTAGCTGGCACTGGTGGTGCTAACACAGTAACAGTTGCAGTTACAAACAACCAAGCTGCTTCATCAAACACTACTAACAACCAATCAGTGACTGTTACGGGTGCTATTTCTAATACAAGTTTAACTACTGCTCAATTAGCCAGCCATAATCACAATGAAAATGGTCCGAAACTTTATGATGGATCGCAAGATAATGCAGGAACAAATAAAGGTCCGGCAGGAAACCCTGGTTTTCCACAAACAATCAATAGTGCAGGTTCAGGTACAGGTCATAACCATAGTCATACTTTATCTGGAACATTAACTGGCTCGGTAGCTGTGACTTCTTCTTTAACAGGAACTGTAACAGCAGCAGGTACAAATTCATTCTCACCTTTTGTGGTGGTCAACTATATTATTAAACATTAATGGAGAAAGTATGCAAAAAGTTGTGTTAATAAAATCTATAAATACTTATATGATTGTAGAAGACAATGGTGGAAAAACCACTTTTCCTGCTGATACACCTAGTGATAACCCTATTATGATAAGAATTAAAGAATGGACGGATGCAGGGAACAGTATTGAAGAACAGGAGACTGAATAATGGCAACACAAATAGTAATTGCAAACGGAGAGAGCATTCTTGTAGATAATTCATTTCATATTCAATGGGTTGATAAAGGTAATGCCATGCCAGCTTTACCTGACACCGTTCACTATGTTTTATGGAATAATCTTGCAGGGCAAAATGAAATTCAAAGTAAAGATCCTTCAACAGGAATGATGATTGGTAATACAGATTTAAACAGTACAAGTGATGCCGTAGGATCAACAACTATTGCTGCTTTACTTACATGGGCAGAAACTAGAAAAGGTCAAATTGAAGCTGCAGAACAAGCTCATCGAGATGCTCATGCAGCAGGAACTGATGAAGAAGGTCAGGATTGGCGAGACTACGATCCTAATTATTCTTAATTATAATTCTTCTTCAATATCTTTATAAGGACCGTTTGCGTCCACATAATGAATAAATAATTGATGATGCCAACTATCTTTTGGCTGATTAAAAACTGGTCTCCAATGATCAATCTCACACCCTTTATAAATAACACCATCGCCTTGGTTAATAATAACAGGCTTGTCACCCATGCACAAAGGCCATTTATAGCTTGGATCTTGATATAGATATTTTAAAGTAATTGATGCGCTTATTTCACAAGCAGGTCTATCTTTATGTATTTTTAAATCGGATCCTGGAAAATATATTCTATTAAAAGAATAGATTGGTTTTAAACTTAAACCAGATTGTATTTCCATAAGAGGATGTAAGTAATGAATTATGTGATTGTATACATCAGATTCACTAGAGTGAAAGGATGTTGACAAGTTAACTTGTTCATCTGGTCTGTTTGTGCCCGATGCAGCTTTTCTAATACTATATGTCGTTAAAAACTCCACCATTTCTGGCGACAACATATTTTTTACGTATTTGTATTTTTGTTTATCTAACGTATCCATGTTATTATTGAGTGCCTATCACCGTTTGTAACGGGGGTTACTGCATGAGGAAAACAAAAATTGCTTGGAAAAACAACTGCCATACCTTTTTTCTTTTCTATTTTATATTTTTCATCAAAAAATATAAAATCTCCACCATCATAATTGTCATTTAAAATTAAAGAAATACTTAAAACTCTTGGATGAAGATTTAAATTATCCACATGCATTTTAAATTCTCCCTTATCACTTCCTTTATAATAAAGGTGTTTATACCCTGAGTCTTCTAATTTAGATGTTCGAAACCATTTAAATTGGTTGGCATAACTATTTAAAATATCCCCTACTTTTTCAAAAATAATATTTTCAAATTTAGGATCTAAAAAGTTTTCATAAACTTTTCTATCATCAGATATTTCATAATCATTACCAACAAGCGATCTATTAAATTTTTTAGGATCGTAGGTGTTAATTATATCTTCACATGTATTGTTATCTAAAATATCTGTAAAACATTTAATAAAGTTTTTTAAATTGGTCATTTAAAACTTTTTTTACTCCAAAACCATTTTTTATATCTGTCCATCCATTCACTTTCTAAAATGTTTAATATTTTTGCGTGTGCTTTTTCAAAATAAAAACCTGACCACATTTTCCATGAATCTCTTTTAAAAGGTATTACTTGAATCATAGGTTCACCTTTTTTAATTAAAAACTGTTTATCTCTTTTTCGTAAAATAAATGGAAAATTTATAGTATTTATGTACTTATCAGTGTCTACTATACCTGGTATTATATCAAATCTTTCTTCTATTCGATTCATAGGCTTAATAAATAAGCAACTATATCCAGGTGGTGTTTTTATTAACCACTTATTCATAAATTTACCAGCATTATCTCCAGAATATTTTTTCCATGATTCTGGTAATTGCGCCTTATTATGAAAACCAAAATCATCTTGTGGTTTTTTATTAGCTGGCCATACTGTAAAATCTGTTTCAATGGGATCGACAACATAATCTTGATCAAAAGGTATTATATACCCCGCTGTTAAAGAATCTAAAAACGGCATGCATGTTTTTACTGTTGGTGCATGAAAATTATTATCTGTAAACCTGCCTAATTTTTTATACTCCTCTGGTATAAATCGTGATGCTGGTTGTGGATGAGGCCACACGTTTAACATATCTTTGTTAGTGGCACAAAAAGTAATTTTTTTATCTAACATTATTTATAAAATTAAAAGACATAGATCTTCGAACTTCTCCTTTAACTTTAGTTTTAAAAGGCATGACACAGTGTTGATGTTTAGCTTCAAAAATATAAAAATGACCTACTTTTGGTTCCATCCAAGTAGTTCCAATTCCATCTACTGAAACAAAACCTAATTGTCCGTCTTTAAATTTGTGCGGATCTTTAGCGTCATTAATGAATTCTGGAACTTTTAAAAATAAAACAGTTGACCACCCTGTTGCATCATGATGTGTATGAGGAGGATTGTATTCTCCCTCTTTCATATCATTTACCCAACAGCTTAAAATATGTAATTTTTTTTCTTCATTAAAAATTCCAAGCTTTTCTATTGTGTCTATATAATCATTTAAACACTCACCGATAGTTTTTGCTAATTTTGTTTGTCCTAAAAGATGAGTAAACTCTAATTCAGAATCTAAGCGTCCAGCTAATCTATGTCCAAAAGAATTAAGATTTAGTTTTTCAGTTTCATATTTTAAATTAAAATCATTAATTTGATCTAAAGGAATATCATAACGTTTTACTATTCTCCCAAACAAAGTTGTTCGTGATAACATCATTGTAGTTTTATCCAAAACTGAATGCTAAATCTTTGCTCTAAAAAAGAAACATCTTCTTTATCATCTGTATACAACGGAGAAATCGAATGAGGAATATAAGAAGGAAACACAACCATAAAATTATTTTTGTTTTTAACTTCAATTATTTTGTTGTCATCCATAAAAAACATATCACCACCTTTTAATTTATTACTTTTATTTAAAATTAAATTAAACGTAAATATATTACTATTTTTTTCGTCTTTATGCCAATTATAATAACCACCGTTATTATAGCAGATAACGTGTATATCCCATTGAAGTTTTCTTGCTAATAATTTATACACTTCAGATCCGTTATTTTCAGTATAAAAAAAGATACCTCTATGAATTAACCATTGATGAAGAGACTCTATGAAAGAATTATTATCCTCTTCAGTTTTATCATACAACCAGAAATCAAAACCTCCACAATCACTTCCAAAAAATTG
>CAZQBE010000221.1:0-4518 GCA_964591595.1 uncultured Flavobacteriaceae bacterium | reverse complement strand
AGGAACAAATATCAATGACATTGCAAAATCTATAAAATTTTACTCTCAAGATACACCTTCGTTAACCATTATTTCTAGTTTGGAAAGTAAGCTGGAAAGAAAATTAACCGATTTAAAACTGCAACAAGATGGTGTTGATACCGATAAAATTAAAGCGTCAAGAACATCCATAGATATTGCTCAGGAAAGTTACGAAGGTGAAAAAACTTCTAAAATTGATAATATTGTAAAACTAGCTTTTGGTGGAATTGCGGGATACTTATTGTTTATGTTTATTATTATTTATGGAAACATGATTATGCGTAGTGTTATTGAAGAAAAAACCAGCAGAATTATTGAGATTATTATTTCGTCAGTAAAACCAATCCAGCTAATGATGGGTAAAATTATTGGCACATCTTTAGCAGGAATTACACAGTTTGTGGTTTGGATAATTTTGGGTAGTGTTTTAATGGTCGTTGTGTCTGCAATTTTTGGAATTAATATGTCCGAAATGCAAGCACCACAACAAGAAATGATGCAGCAAGCCATGGTATCTCAAGATATGCAAATGCAAGCACAACAAATGATAGCTGCTATTTATAATTTACCATTAATAAACATGATTATTGCATTTGTATTATTCTTTGTTGGTGGGTATTTGTTATATAGTTCGTTATACGCTGCAATTGGTGCCGCTGTTGATAATGAAACAGACACACAACAGTTTATAATGCCAATTTTAATGCCATTAATATTAGCTGTTTATGTAGGTATATTTACCGTTATTGAAGATCCCCATGGAACTGTGTCCACAATATTTTCCTTTATTCCATTAACATCTCCAGTGGTGATGCTCATGCGTATTCCTTTTGGGGTTCCATTATGGCAACAATTAATATCTTTAGCTTTGTTAATTGGAACATTTATGTTTACGGTTTGGTTTGCTGCAAAAATTTATCGTGTTGGAATATTAATGTATGGCAAAAAACCAAGTTACAAGGATATATACAAATGGTTAAAATATTAGAGTATGGAAAAGATAACTGATTTTTTAAATTATAGTTTTATTTTTAGTGATGAGGTTCAAATTACTATAAAGACAATTTTGGTTGTTATAATTGTTATATTTGTAACTTCATTTTTATTAAAATTACTTAGAAGGGTATTAACACGGAAATTACCTCCGCAAGATAAAGCAAAGTTTGTGTCTTTGTTTTCTTATAGCAGATGGTTTATTTATGTGGTTATATTATTAATGACCTTTAATAATATGGGCGTTAATGTTACTGCAATTTTTGCTGCTTCAGCTGCATTACTAGTTGGTGTTGGCTTAGCCTTACAAACCCTATTTCAAGATATTATTTCTGGAGTTTTTATTTTGGTAGATCAATCCGTTCACGTTGGAGATATTATTGAGCTAAATGGCAAAGTTGGACGTGTTGAAGAAATTAATTTAAGAACCACTAGAGCAGTGACCATAGATAATAAAGTACTAATTATTCCTAATCATTTATACTTAACCAATAGCTTATATAACTGGACTGAAAATGGTTCAGAAACGAGAGAGAATGTGCAAGTTGGAGTGGCTTATGGTAGTGATGTTGCTTTAGTAAAAAAATTGTTATTGCAAGTCGCTAACAATCATCCATCGGTTATAAAAAAGTCAGACACTTTAGTATTGTTTACTAATTTTGGAGATAGTTCCTTAGATTTTAAATTAATTTTCACGATGAATGATAGTTTTCAAGCATCAATACCTAAGAGTGATATGAGATTTGAAATTGACAAAGTATTTAGAGAACACAATATTAGTATTCCGTTTCCACAAAGAGACATACATTTATTTAATAAATAATAAAATAAAGAAATGCCAAATATATTAGTAATTGAAGATGAAGCAGCTATAAGAAGAGTATTAACCAAAATACTCTCAGAAGAAAGCGATACCTACCGAGTTGATGAAGCTGAAGATGGTTTAATTGGCATCGAAAAAATAAAAAAAGAAGATTTTGATTTAGTGCTTTGCGATATTAAAATGCCAAAAATGGATGGTGTTGAGGTATTAGAAGCTATTAAAAAAATTAAACCTGAAATTCCAGTAGTCATGATTTCTGGTCATGGCGATTTAGATACTGCTGTAAATACTATGCGTTTAGGTGCTTTTGATTATATATCAAAACCTCCAGATTTAAATCGTTTGTTAAATACAGTTCGTAATGCGCTTGATCGTAAAGAACTTGTTGTAGAAAACAAATTGCTAAAGAAAAAAGTAGGCAAAAATTATGAAATGATTGGAGAAAGTAAGGCTATTTCTCACATCAAGGACATGATAGAAAAAGTTGCTCCAACCGATGCTAGAGTTTTAATTATTGGACCAAATGGAACAGGAAAAGAGCTAGTAGCACATTGGTTGCATCAAAAAAGTGAACGATCAAAAGGGCCATTAATAGAAGTAAATTGTGCTGCAATTCCATCAGAATTAATTGAGAGTGAACTTTTTGGTCATATAAAGGGCGCTTTTACAGGAGCAGTTAAAGACAGAGCAGGAAAGTTTGAAGCTGCTAATGGAGGCACAATTTTTTTAGATGAAATTGGAGATATGAGTTTATCAGCACAAGCCAAAGTATTAAGAGCTTTACAGGAAAATAAAATACAACGTGTAGGTAATGATAGAGATATTAAAGTAGATGTTCGTGTGGTTGCTGCGACTAACAAAAATCTAAAAAATGAGATAGAAGAAGGTAGATTTCGTGAAGATTTGTACCATCGATTAGCCGTTATTTTAATAAAAGTTCCTGCTTTAAATGATAGGCGTGATGATATTCCAATTTTAATAGATTATTTCTCTAAAAAGATAGCTGATGAGCAGGGTACAGCAAAGAAAACATTTTCAAAAGCTGCTATAAAATTATTGCAAGAATACGATTGGACAGGAAATATACGAGAATTGCGAAATGTAATTGAACGACTCATAATTTTAGGAGAAACAGAAGTCAGCCAAAGTGACGTTAAAATGTTTGCAAGTAAATAAAAGACTGCCTGAAAAGGAAATAACAACTAAGCTGTCATCCTGAATTTAGTCAGGATCCATTAACAAGATTCTGATGTAAGTCCAGAATGACAATCTAAAATATTTTTAAGGCATTCTCTAATTTAAGATAAGTTATATTTACTAATCAGCACAGGCACTTAATTTTTGTAAATAATTAGTCGTCATACTTTTAATAATTGTTAAGTAGTTAGCTTTAATTTCGTCCAAATTCTTAGATAGAAAAACCTCTTTATCACGTTTAATTTCAGAGATTTCTGTACCACATTTACAAGCCACAAGCATATCATTAAATGTTCTAACATTAGCTAATATGGCAAGTTCGTTTTTCTGTATGAGTTGCTCTTTTTTCAGGTATAATTCTTTAGCTTCTTTTTCAGCTAATTTTAATTTAATTTGTTCTTCCTTAAGATTCAACTCAATTTGTTGTTGCTTCAACTTAAATCGTTCGTTTTCTAGTTCAGCTAATGCTTCGTCTTCAATGCTTGATTGTGTGCATAATTCGAGCTCATTTATAACCTTTTTGGCAATATCTCTTGCTCTTTTTACATAAAAACGACCATCTTCAAAAGTTTCAGAGTTTGAGACTTTATTCAGCAATTCATAAGCATCATAAGCATAATTATATGACGCTTCACATTTACAATAATTTAACTTCTTTTTAGCACGATTGAAAGCATCCAATGATCTTTTAGAATAATACTTTAAATGTGTGATATTATTGGAGTTGTAAGCTGATTTCACATGCGAATAAGCATAGATAACATCAGAATGTGCATCTTCACAACTAGTCTGTGCAAACGATTGTATGTACACGGTAATAATCAAGAAAAATAAGTAGTTTTTTTTCATGGCATTTGGGGTTAATATGTTAAGTAGGTATAACTAAGGTAGTAAAAATTCATAAAACAGCATATTTTTTATAGATTTTATTGTTTTACTATCTTTATGAAGAAATTTAATCTTAGAACAAATTCCATGAAAACAATTCTACTTGAAGACTTTAAAGTAACCCAACCTATTAGCCTAAAAGCTACATCATCTGTATATAATTTAAAAAAGGACAGCGATAGTATTGAAAAAGAATTACGAAAAGTTCGAAAAAAGCTGGGTAAATTACAAGATACCATTTATGCACATGGTAAATATGCTGTTTTAGTATGTCTACAAGGCATGGATACTTCGGGAAAAGACAGTTTAATTAGAGAAGTATTTAAAGACTTTAACACTAGTGGGATTGTAGTGCATAGTTTTAAAGTGCCTACCGATTTAGAACGTGATCATGATTATATTTGGAGGCATTATATAGCACTTCCGTCAAGAGGAAAATTTGGTGTTTTTAACAGAACACATTATGAAAATGTATTAGTAACACGAGTACATCCTAATTACATTTTAGGTGAAAATATTCCGTCAATACGTTCTTTAGCAGACATAAATGACGCATTTTGGGACTCGCGGTTTGAACAAATAAATAATTTTGAAAA
>CAZQBE010000220.1:0-4538 GCA_964591595.1 uncultured Flavobacteriaceae bacterium | reverse complement strand
CGATATATAAAAGCTCCCTTTTTGCTAGTTTGGTGATAAGGGATTTTTTGAGCCTTACAGGTTTGAGCCCATCGTTCTTGGTAGCTTTTATAATTACTGCCATCACTAATAATTAATTTGGGACGTAAACTATCAATTAACCTTTTGAGATTTATTTTAGGTGAGTTTCGTAATAGAATAATATCAGGAGTAAATGTCTTTACATCATAGATACCAATACTATCAATTACAAGTACTTTTTTAGAGTTAGCAATATAAACAGGTTGTATTGTATCTCTTTTCGTTTTAGTGATATGTTCTCCAACCTTATAATTAGTAATAACCTTGTCATATTTTAAAACAGAATCGTTTAAATTATGATGTAAGTTTAATTGATTCTTATTCTTAAAGCCAATAATACTATATCTTGATTTATGAAATATAACAAAGGCTTTAGAGTTAGATTTGTAAGCATCATATATGAAATAACCTTGACTAAAAAGGATAGCTATTAGTAGATAAATAACACTTCTGTAAGTTTTTTGTTTAATAAAATTGATAATAAGAATTAAAAGTAGATAACTAATAAGTACATGCTCAATATTGAAAGAAATATCTTTGAATAAAAATGATTCTTGGTTAGAAATTTGACTTACAAAAGTGTTCATCAATCCAATGATATTTCCATAAGTTGAAGCTAAGAACTCTGGAAGGATATTAAGTAATGCTAAGCCAATAATAATAATTCCAAAGCCTAAAATAGCACCTAAAAAAGGAATGATTACTAAATTTGATACAAAGAATAATCCAGGAAATTGATGAAAGTAAAAGAGGCTTATAGGGATAATTCCAAATTGAGCAGCAAGAGTTACTGTAAAAATTCCCCATATGAACTTAAATAGAAAATGTTTTGGATGCCATAAATTATATAGCATAGGTCGAATAAAAACAATGGCAAAAACAGCCAAATAACTTAATTGAAATCCAACATCTAACAAAAAAGTTGGTTTAAAGAGCAATAAGAAGAACATAGAAATAGCCAAAGTGTTAAAAACATTGATTGGTCTATTTAAATTCATTGCAATAGCAACTATGGTAAACATGCTTACAGCTCTAACTACAGAAGCCGATAAACCAGCGATAATAGCAAAACTCCAAAGGATGAGTACAAGAATAATAGTTTTATAAACTTTACCATGCTTAACATATTCAATAGGTTTAAAAACAAAATTTAAAAGCAAGAGAATAATACCAACATGTAATCCTGAAACTGCTAAAATATGTATCGCTCCTGCCTTGGTGTAACTATTGTAAATCTCTTTCGAGATATCTTGTCGTTGTCCTAGCAAGAGCGCGTTAATAATTGCAAGTTCCTCGGTTTTAAAATTGAACTGTTTCAATTTTGAATTAATATGTATTCTCAATGCACTTGCTAAACCAAAGATTGTATTGCCTTTATGTTCAGTTTTTAAAAGCGATGTATTCACTACAAAAAGCTGATGGTAGATATGTTTCTTTTTTAAATAATTTTTATAACTAAATTGATGCGGATTTAAAGGTGGGATAAGGTCTTTAAATGGTGTCTTTGCAATTAGAATATCATCAACATTTAGCGTGTTAAATAAAGTGTCTTTTTCAACATTTAGTAAAGATTTTCCAGAAACTTTGGTATTGTTAATTTTTAAAATATCGATTACATACTTATCATAATAATTGCCCGATTTTAAAACTTCTCTAATTTTAAAAGTAATCAGCGGAGCAGTATCAGTATTAATAGGTGTATATTTTGTATAATGGTTTTTCCAGCTAGATTGTTCGTGAACTTTTATAGTTAATCCTCCAAGAGTTATTGTGGCTAAATACACAATAATTCCAAACCAAATGGATTGCTTGTATTGAAGCTTTGTGATGAGTAAGCTAATCCCTAAAATTACTAGCAGAGCAATACTATTATATACAAAAAAAGTTAAATTTATAGAAGTAAAATAACCTAAAAGGATACCAATGATTAGGCAAAGTGTAAGTTTAATTATTGTAAAATTAAGCAGTTTCACATATCTAAGATAATAAATATCTTACAGAATACGTCTAACTTCAATAAATGCTAGCCTCCAATAAGGCTCAGAGAGTGAGGATGTTATTACGCCTTTGCTTGTGGTTGCATGTATAAAGTTAATATTTCCATTTTCAGAATTAACAATTAATCCAACGTGGTTTATGTCCTTACTATTTTTGTTAGTCTTAAAGAATAATAAATCTCCTTTTTTGGCATTTTGCAAAGTGATTTGTTGACCTTGTTTTGCCATATCACGAGATACTCTTGGTAAAGTAATAGCTTCTTTTTTAAAGGAAACGTAAATTAATCCAGAGCAATCCATTCCTTTATTTGTTGTGCCTCCATATTTATACCTAGTACCACTAAAAGTTATGGCATGATTAATAATGTTATCTGCTTTAGAATTTTTAGAAACAGATGTTAAGGTTTTTGTCTGATTACTTTTTTGAGTAGTTTGTACATGTCTAGTAGATTTGCAGGAACTTAGACTAATAATAAGAATAAAAAATAAAGGTAAAACACGCATAAACCAAAAGAGATTTAAGCTAAATTACAGAATTATAAATTAATTGCGCCGTTTTTGTACTAGCACCTTTTCCTCCCAATTTTTTTTCAAGATCGTAATAGTCTAAAAAGAATTTTGCACGCTCATAGCTCTCAAGAATATTAGAGAGTTCTTGTTTAAGGCGGTAAGTATTACAATCGTTTTGAATAAGCTCAGTAACAACTTCTTTATCCATAATTAAGTTAACCAAAGAAATATATTTTATATGTTTTACTAAGCGTTTACCTATTTGATACGACAACCAACTCCCTTTATAGCAAACCACTTGAGGAACTTTAAATAATGCTGTTTCTAAAGTTGCTGTTCCAGATGTTACTAAAGCTGCTGTA
Organism: uncultured Flavobacteriaceae bacterium; assembly: GCA_964591595.1. Taxonomy (GTDB): domain Bacteria; phylum Bacteroidota; class Bacteroidia; order Flavobacteriales; family Flavobacteriaceae; genus JAADHG01. Next base: position 1,609 of record CAZQBE010000220.1, on the reverse strand, counting down.
GAAACACTTAATAAATCGTAGGTTTTATTACTAACAAAATGCACATGAGTATTATCAATAAAGGGTTCGTAGAAACTATAATCCTGACTTGGAGCACCTGCAATTACAAACTGATAATCTGAAAAATCGCGCACCACGCTTAGCATTACAGATAACATTTTACGAATTTCTTGTTTGCGGCTTCCTGGTAATATGGCAATTATAGGTTTTTCATTGAGCTCATGTTGTGCCCTGAACTCATATTCATCTACTTGTAACCTGTCTGAAATTGCATCAATTAAAGGGTGTCCAACAAAGGTCACAGGATACTTGTGTTTATCTTCATAAAATGTTTTTTCAAACGGAAGGATAACATACATATTATTAATATCCCGTATTATAGCATTTATTCTATTTTCTTTCCAAGCCCAAATTTGAGGCGAAATATAATACTGAGTATTATAGCCTTTTAGTTTTGCCCAGTTGGCAATACGTAAATTAAATCCAGGATAATCAATAAAAATTAAAACATCAGGATGATATGCTTCAATATCTTGTTTACAAAACGTTAGATTTTTAGTTATGGTTCTTAAATTCATGATTACTTCAAGAAACCCCATGAAAGCTAAATCTTTATAGTGCTTTACCAAAGAGTCACTCACTTGTTGCATAAGGTCACCTCCCCAAAATCTAAATTCGGCATTAAGATCTTCTCTTAATAAGGCCTTCATTAGATTGGAACCATGTAAATCTCCTGATGCTTCTCCAGCAATAATGTAATACTTCATAAATTAAAAACTCTGAAATATTTTTAGTGTTCTTTTAGATTTAGTTTTTTGGTTAAAAGCCCATCATGGACTAAAACTTTATAACAAATGTAAAAATAGCGATAAAAACAGTGACTAATAATACACCTCTAGCACGATAATCTTGTTTCTTTTTTATAAAAACAAAGAAGACTACCAAATTTAAAATAGCCCCTAAGCTAACGAGCTTTCCTATAAAACCTTCAGCAATTGCTGCTTTTATTACCGTTATAAAACTGTCTCTATTTCCAAATAATGTAGCCGTAATAAAAACGCCAATAATATTAGCTATTAATCCAATTAGTATTCCAATAATAATATCTTTTTTAATCATCTAACGACCACAAGTTTAATTGTTGTATAAAATGATGTGCTGTAAGGTCAAATTGAACAGGAACAACCGAGACATAACCATGTTCTAAGGCCCATTCATCGGTATCTTCACCATTATCTAAATTAACAAATTTTCCAGTAAGCCAATAGTAATCTTTACCATGAGGGTTTTTTCGTTTGTCAAATTCTTCAACCCAATTGGCTTTAGCTTGCCTACAAATTTTTATGCCTTTAATATCCTGTTTTTCCAATTTAGGAAAGTTCACATTAAGTACAATACCTTTTGGTAATCCATTTTTTAACACATTTTGGGTAATAGTTTTAATAAAATCTTCTGTGGATTCAAAATTAGCTTCCCAATCATAATCTAATAACGAGAACCCAATTGCTGGAATACCTTCAATACCAGCTTCAATTGCAGCACTCATAGTGCCGGAGTAAATAACGTTAATGGATGAGTTTGAGCCATGATTAATACCAGAAACACATAA
>CAZQBE010000219.1:0-4577 GCA_964591595.1 uncultured Flavobacteriaceae bacterium | reverse complement strand
TTCATCATATTGAATTCAGATTTACCAATAACGTACTCTTTTTGAGCTGGAACATGTAGTGTTATAAAATCTTATTGTTTTAAAACACTTTCTTTTGAAATGGTATTAATTTTAAAATTAAGTTGTCTCCCATCAAAAAAGTCAAGTTCTAATTCTGCTTCTTCAATAAATGGATCATATGCAATAACATTCATTCCTGCTCCAATGGCAACTTTAGCTGTTGCTTGACCAATACGTCCAAATCCAAATATTCCAATCGTTTTTCCTTTTAACTCAGTTCCTTTAGCATAAGCTTTTTTTAAATCTTTAAATTTAGAATCTCCTTCTAAAGGCATATCTCTATTAGCGCTATGCAGATAGCGAGCTAAACCATAAAGGTGGGCAAAAACAAGTTCTGCAACAGAGTGAGACGATGCTGCAGGAGTATTAATGACCTTGATTCCTTTTTTACGAGCATATTCTACATCAATATTATCCATACCAACACCACCACGACCAATAATTTTTAGATCAGGGCAAGCATCAATAAGGCCCTTTCTAATCTTCGTAGCACTTCTAACTAAAATTACATCAATATTATTTTTATTAATATAATTTACAAGTTGCTCTTGTGCAACAGTAGTTGTATTTACTTCAAAACCTGCTTCTTGTAATGCAGTTATTCCGCTTTGGGAAATACCATCGTTTGCTAACACTTTCATTGAAAAATTTATTTTTTATCCCCACGAAAGTGGAAATCTTATTATTTTTTTTATGAGTAAACAACTGCAACTGCAAACTGAATACTGCTAACTTATTTATGCTTTTGTTTCTAATTCACTCATTACTTCAACAAGCACTTGCACACTCTCAAGCGGTAATGCATTATACATTGAGGCTCTATAGCCACCAACGCTTCTATGCCCATTTAAACCATTTATTCCAGCTTCGTTACACATGGTGTCAAAGGTTTCTTTTAAATCGTCGTTCACTAAATTAAATGTTGCATTCATAAATGAGCGATCTTCTTTTGAAGAAAAGCCTTTAAACAACGGATTTAAATCAATTTCAGAATAAATTAAGCGTGATTTTAAATCGTTTACCTTTTCTATAGCTGAAATGCCACCTAGATTCTTTAACCATTCCATAGTTAGCATGGATGTGTAAACAGCAAAAACAGGAGGTGTATTAAACATACTACTTTTGCTAAGATGTACCTTGTAATCCATCATTGATGGGATATGTCTAGATACTTTCCCTAAAACATCTTCCTTTATAACTACAAGTGTAGTACCTGCTGGTCCCATATTTTTTTGAGCTCCTGCATAGATGATATCAAATTGAGTAAAATCTAATTGACGTGAAAATATATCACTACTCATATCGCATACCATCGGTATTGTACACTTTGGAAATTGTTTTATTTGTGTACCAAAAATGGTATTGTTTGATGTACAATGAAAATAATCATAATCTGATGGAATTTCATACCCTTTTGGGATATAATTATAATTCGCATTTTTAGACGATGCTACTTCATAAATATCATCATAGATTTTAGCTTCTTTTATAGCTTTATCACTCCAAGATCCTGTATTTAAATAACCTGCTCTTTTTTCTAATAAGTTTAAAGCTACCATTAAAAATTGCGTACTTGCACCACCTTGCAAAAACAAGGCTTTATAACCTTTGCCTTCAAGACCAAGTAGCTCTAAGACCAGTGATCTTACTTTTTCCATAACATCAACAAAAGATTTACTTCGGTGAGAAATTTCTAATAACGATAGATTTTCTCCATTAAAATCAAGTACGGCTTCTGATGCTTTTAGTAAAACTTCTTGAGGTAAAATGCTAGGTCCTGCACTAAAATTATGTTTTTTCATTGAAACTATTTTTTATTTCCGAAAAGGTGTAAATCCATTCCGTTTTTGCTCTGACAAATGTCTAAATTAATTGTGTATTATGTATTAATAAATCGATAATTTTTTAGCTATATTTTTAATAAGAAATCAATGGTATCTACATCATCAGCATAATTCCATAATTCAGGTTTCTGTGTTTCACCAAAAGCGACTTCGGTTTCTATAAAATCATTAGCTACAACACACTGTATCTTTTCTTGATCTGCGTTAAGTTTCTCTTTTAATTCCTCTATAAAATAGTAATATTCATAAAAAACAGTTGCAATTGGCGATGCGTAACTCTCATCTTCTTTTATCATTAAAAAGCCATTTTCGAGCATATCAAACTCACTCATTAAATACACAGCTTTATTATAATCGTAGTTATTGCAGTATTTAGTTTGATTAATAATAGGATTCCAATCATATACACCCTTAAAAAAACGATCAAAATTGTAATCTTTTGGGACAAATAATTTTGAAACATTTCTACAGCCCAACCCATAATATCTAAACACATCCTCTGATAATGATCTTAATTCCTCATCCGACTCATTTCCATTTAAAATGGCTACCGAATTCCTGTTTTTCCTTATAATAGATGGTTTGTCCTTAAAGTAATATTCAAAATATCGCGCTGTATTATCGCTACCTGTTGCAATTACAGCATCAAAATCTTTAAGTTTATCTTCAGTAAATGTAATTCGTCCTTTAAAAGCGGGTTCAACATATTCTAAATATTTAGCCAAATAGGGAAGTAGTTGCTTGTCGTTAGACGATTGTTTGACAATCACGTTGTGTCCGGAAATTAATACCGAAAGAAAATCGTGAAACCCTACTAAAGGAATGTTTCCAGCCATAATTGTGGCAACCTTTTTGGATTTTATAATATTAAAGTGATACTTTCCTAACCACTTGTTAATATTATTTATAGTCAATAAGTTAGACCATCCACTTAAGGCAAAATAAATATTGTCTTTTGTAAACCAACCGTTATGTTCTTCAGCTAATTTTATTTGATGCAAAAAACCATCATAAAACAATGCGTTGTGTTCAATAGTATTTAACTTTTGAGAGTTTTCTTGATTAAATTGACTCATGAAGACTCCTAATTTTACAAAGGCATTAATGCGCTGCTCTAAATTCATTATAGCGTTTGGTTATGAATGGTTTTGGATTTATTTTTGCAACTGCAAATTTAAACAAACTAAAAGGAAAAAAATTGTTATGGCAATCATAATTACTGATGAATGTATAAACTGTGGTGCTTGTGAACCAGAATGTCCAAATACTGCGATTTATGAAGGTGCCGATGATTGGCATTATGCTGATGGTACGAGTTTAAATGGCGCTGTAGTGTTGCCAAATGGGAAAAAAGTAAATGCAGATGCAATACAAGAACCTATAGACGACGAAATTTATTATATAGTTCCTGATAAATGTACTGAGTGTAAAGGCTTTCATGATGAACCACAATGTGCAGCAGTTTGTCCTGTTGATTGTTGTATTCCTGATGAAGATATTGTAGAAACTGAGGAAGAACTACTAGCTAAACAGCGTTTTATGCATCCTAATGATGATTAAAAGCTGGCTTAATAAGTAATTATTCATTAAATTTTAACATTGCGCATTGTTCGAGAAATTATGAGAAATAAAAATTCGCTAATATCAATTATCATTTTAGGAGTTTTATTACTCACCTTGATGAAATGTAAAAACGATGCAAGAAATGTGGAATCCTTGACTAATAGTTGGGAAATAGCAATCCCAAATCAAGAAATTCCAGAGGGATTAACGTCATTAAGTTCAGAACAATGTGGAATTTGCCATCAGCAACATTATAAAGAATGGAAATACTCAACGCATTCACATGCATGGACTGATCTTCAATTTCAGGTAGAAATAAAAAAAGAATCAAGTCCTTTTATGTGCATTAACTGTCATATTCCCTTGCAAAATCAACAAGAATATATTGTTGAAGGCTTAATAGATGGAGACATTTATAAACCAATAAAAAAAAGAAATCCAAAATTTGACAAAGACCTTCAAAAAGAAGGTATTAATTGTGCGAGTTGCCATGTAAGAAACAACACTATTATTGGTACTACAGGAACTTCTAGAGCACCACATAAAACGGTAAAGGACGCAGCGTTTTTGTCCGAGAACTTATGCATCTCATGTCATAATGCTGTTGCGGTTATTACTCCAACATTGGCTTGTACATTTGAAACTGGAGATGAATGGAAATCTGGACCATATTATGGAGAAAAGAACTGTATAAGTTGTCATATGGAATCGGTAGATCGTGAAATTGTAGCTGGCTATGGAAAAAAAACAAGTCGTCTCCATTACTTCGCTGGTTCTGGTATACCAAAATTGGATACCGCTAAAACTAAAGCCTTAAAAGGTTTAGGTATTTATCCGAGTACACCTAAAAAAACATATTTTAAAAATGACAGTATCATTTTTAATCTTAAAGTTATTAATGAATTTGCAGGTCATAAGCTTCCAACTGGTGACCCAGAACGGTTTTATAATATTTCTTTTATTCTGAAAAATGAAGAAAATAAAGTAGTGTCGACCAAAACTGAACGTATTGGAGAACAATGGGAATGGTACCCAGAAGCAAAAAAATTGCAGATAATAACCTTCTTCCAAAAGAAGAAAGGATATTTACCTTTTCTTATCAACCAATCA
>CAZQBE010000218.1:0-4579 GCA_964591595.1 uncultured Flavobacteriaceae bacterium | reverse complement strand
TTCACGACCTTCGGCTTCAGCAATATAAGTATCATATAAGGTATTAACTTCTGCTTCTTTGGTGTCAATGTCATTCTGAAACGCTTTTATATCGTTTTGTAAACTTTCAATTTTGGGTGTAAATTGTTGCGCGATTTGATCTTTATTAGCAAGTGTTAAATCATTTTTTTGTTCAAGAAGAACTTGATTTATTTCTTTCTCAAATATTTTTAATTCTAAGGGTTTAGCTATTACAATTGCTATAATTACTGCTAATAAGATTCTAGGAGAAGCTTGAATAAGTTCATCTATAACATCACCAGTTTTTTTTATGGTAGAGACAATGTACCTGTCTAAATTAAAAATGAGTAATCCCCATATCAAGCCAAAAAAAATGGAGGTTAAGAGATTATCAAATACAGTATAAAGTGCATAACTGGCGGCTATAAAAGCCATTAAGGCAGTAAAGAAAACTGTGGCACCAATACCTGCATATTTGTTTTGTTCGCCTTTAGAGCAATGCTCTAAAACATCTGTATCTGAGCCTGAGCAGATAATAAAAAATTGCTTTAACATAACTTGTTGAATTTGATTGATTGTATTATATCAAATAGCATTTAAAATAATGTATATAAATAGTTTCTTTTTAGTTTGTATGTCGTTAAAAAAAATAACCGTAGCTACTGCTATGCTTATTTTCTTTGCCTAATACAATCCAAAAAATAATTCAATTTATTTATACACGATTTCAAACGCCATTTGATATTAGAACGCAATAGTTTGCTATTTGTTACAATAAAGCCTCGATTTTCGAGGCTTTTGCTTTTCGTTATGTATAGTATTAATTTTTTTTTGAATTAAGTAATATAATTAATTTTCCTTATTCTTAGATTTATTTTTAAGCGCTTTAATTTTTGCTTGAGATTTTTTATACGCTTTCTTTTCTTCTTTTAATCTTTTTTTATCTTCAGCTGAATGTATTTTTCTTACTTCAGTTAATTTTTTTCTTTCAGCTTTAAGTTTTAATGCTTTAGCTGCAATCTGTCTCTCTATATAGACCAATTTTTCAGTTCTCAATTTTTCTCGGTTTTCTATAGCTCGAAGCTTTCTAACTTTCATTAGTTCTCCTTTTTCAGCTTTTATTTTATTTGCTCTAGCAGTAACCTGACCTTCTCTATAAGCTAATTTAGCTTCCAGAAGTTGTTTGCGATCTTCTCCTTGTAGTTTTCTAACTTTAATTAATTCTCCTTCTTTAATTTTTTGTAGCTTAACTTTTTGAGTCTTTAACTTATAGTTTTTTATAGTTTCTTTGTGCTTTTTCTTTTCTGCTGGTGTTGCATTAGCAGGCAAAGGAGGAGGAGGGGGAAGTTTCCTCATTTTAAGTACTCTTTGTGCTTCAGGTGCATCTGGAGCTGGTGGAGCTTCCCTAAGCTCTATCACTCTTGGAACTTTAGGTTGATTTGGAGCTGGTGGTGGAGCTGGAAAACTTGGAAATGGTTGTGCCTTTTTATGTTGTTCTACACTCATTAAATTATATAAATACTTAAGACGTTCTATATCGTTTTTTTTAATAACCATTTTGTCTTCAGACATATCATTATACTTTTTTGCCAAAGCATTATATTCTTTCACTTGCTTTTTAGTAGCTTTTTCCTGATTGCTTATAAGTTCCTTTTCTACTTGAATATATTTTTCCTCGGGAACTATAATTTTCGAACTAAAACTAAATAATAAAATAGCTAATATTGGAAGAAGCAATATACTTCGTAACCAAATTCCTTTTTTTGATGTTTGTGTTTTCATAACTGTAAATCGTTTTTTGATTAATGAATAATTGATGGCATTTGCCAATTGTGGATGAGCGTTATTTGATGAGAATGCCAATAATGTTTCTTGATATGTTATTGTTTTAATGCCTTTTTTGAGTACAGCTTGATCTGCTAAAAATTCATGGTTAAGTTTTATGAAATGTTTTAAAACATACATTAATGGATTAAACCAGAATACTATTTTTATTATTTCAATAAATAGCACATCTATGCTGTGTTTTTGTATAGCATGTGTTTCCTCATGCCAAATTACCTCTTTAGGAATTTTATGGGTTTCAAATTTTTGCTTGTTAAAAAAAATGAAATTAAAGAATGTATGAGGTACTATTAAATCTTTTAATAAAACATTAGTAATAGTTTTACTTCGTTGCTTTGGATTGTTCTTTATTTTGTGATTAAGTTGATAAAGATTTTTTATGAATTTATATCCAAAGAGTATGATACCCAAACTATAAATAAATATTAAAATGATAGGTAAATAATTGGTTTGTGATTGAATTTCTAAAACAGTATTCTCTAGTGAAACTATTTCAGTAGATAGCTCTACATAATATGTAAATGTTATTAATGGAATACCAATAGAAAGCAGTAAAGCACCAAGTAAATAAAAGCGTTTAAATACGTGCATGTTTTCTTTTTCTAAAACTAATTTATAGAACGCTAAAAAAAAGGCTAAACAAGCACTAAGTTTTAAAATATAAATTATCATGATTGTTTCTTTTTAAGTTCGCTGTCTATTAATGTTCGTAATTGCTCTAACTCTTTCTTACTAAGATTCTCTTTAGTAAAAAAGGATGCAAATTGTGATGCACTATCATTAAAAAAGTGTTTTATTAACCCATTTACATGCTTAGAAAAATAATCTTTCTTTTTTACCAAAGGATAATATTCGCGAGATTTTCCGTAGAGATTGTATCCTACAAAACCTTTATCATGCATACGCTTTAATAAGGTAGCAATAGTTGTTGTTGCAGGTTTTGGATTGGGATATGCGTTTAAAATATCTTTCATAAAAGCTTTTTCGAGCTTCCAGATATGTTGCATGAGTTGTTCTTCGGTTTTAGATAACTGCATTGTTCTACAAAATTAGAATTAACTCTACAAACGTAGAATAATTATTTCAATTCTACAAATGTAGAATTAATAATTAACCAATTTTAACAAAAGTTTACCTAAGATTGCTTTTTTTTTGAACGCAATCCTTCAATAATAACAGTAGAAAAGATTAATAACCCTCCAATGAAAGTATTCTTACTTGGAATTTCGTTGAGAAAAAAATAAGCGATAAGGATACCATAAATGGGTAGCATGCTGTTAATAATACTAGCTGAAGATGCAGAAAAATAATTTAAGCTACGAACAAACATAGTATGACCAATTGCGGTTGTAACCAATGCGAGTATCAATAAATAAGGGAATTGAGTATTAATCTCAGAAGTATCCATTAAATATAACACAGGAGAAAGCACTATAGTAAGTACCAATATTTGATAGAGCATCAACATGGTACCGTTATATTGTATGACATGCTGTTTTAATATTAGAATTCGTAAAGCATAAAAAACAGCAGATAGTAATCCTAATAATATGCCTTTTATATGAGCGCTTTCCAAACTAAATTCTGGTGCAAGAATGTATATTCCTAGTAATACGATAAACCCTAAGAGAATGTGCATTGGGTCAAACTTCACCTTTACAAATAAGGGTTCTAAAAGCGCTGTTATTACAGGGAAAGTATATAGAGATAACATTCCAATAGCCACATTAGAAAGTTTTAAGGCATAAAAGTAAGTAATCCAATGTGCTCCTAAAAACAACGCGCTAATAATAAATGTAGGAATGTCTTTTGAATTTAGCTTAAGGTTTATTTTTTTATATCTGCAAAAAATATAAAGAAAAACCAATGCTAATGCAGATCGCCACCAAATAATAACAGGTGTTGGCATATCTATAAAACGACCTAATACACCAGATGTACTAATAAAAAGCGTAGCAAGACTAAGTTCAAAAAGGTGTTTTGTATGTTTGTTTTTCACAAGTTAGAGACCTATGTTCAATAGGGTTATTTAGAAAGCTCAGTATAATACTTGAAAAATAATGGAATGGTCTCAATACCTTTAAAATAATTAAAAAGCCCAAAATGCTCATTAGGCGAATGTATAGCATCGCTATCCAAACCAAATCCCATCAAGATTGTTTTGCTTTTTAATTCCTCTTCAAATAAGGCAACAATAGGGATACTTCCGCCACTACGTTGTGGAATTGGTTTTTTCCCAAAAGTACTTTCATAAGCTTTTGATGCTGCTTGATAACCAATGCTATTAGTAGGTGTTACATAGCCTTGTCCACCATGATGCGGTGTGACTTTTACAGTGACACCTTTAGGTGCAATACTTTTAAAATGTTTAGTGAATAATTCGGTAATCTCTATCCAGTCTTGATGAGGTACTAATCGCATTGATATTTTGGCATAAGCTTTACTTGCAATTACCGTTTTTGCACCTTCGCCTGTATAACCTCCCCAAATACCGTTTACATCTAAAGTCGGACGAATAGAATTGCGCTCATTAGTTGTATATCCTTTTTCGCCGTAAACAGCATCAATATCTAGTGCTTTTTTATAATCATCTAGAGAAAAAGGTGCTTTTGCCATTTCATTGCGTTCTTCTTGGGAAAGCTCTTCTACCTTATCATAAAAACCCGGAATTGTAATATGATTGTTTGCATCGTGAAGTGATGCAATCATTTTTGTTAAAACATTAATAGGATTT
>CAZQBE010000217.1:0-4580 GCA_964591595.1 uncultured Flavobacteriaceae bacterium | reverse complement strand
CGCTAAACTACGCATATATACACGCGAATTATTTATGGCATTCATACGAATACGGTCTCCCAGTAAAGCGCCTCCAGTTTTTCGCTTAGAAGGATCGACTGAGACAATACTAACAGTTTTTTTAGGAAAATCGATTAAAAAGCGACGTACTAACTCATCAACTAAAGATGATTTTCCAGCGCCTCCAGTTCCTGTAATCCCCAATACTGGAGTCTTTGAGGTTTTGTTTTTATTATGAATATTTTCTAATAATCCTTTTGCAACATCTGGGAAGTTTTCAGCCGAAGATATAACTCTTGCTATTGCCTTAGGATTTTTATCCGAAAGGGTATCTACGTCAACATCTAGGGAATCTCCAATAGCAAAATCTGACTTTTCAACCAAATCGTTAATCATACCTTGTAACCCCATTTCACGACCATCGTCTGGAGCATAAATACGTGTAATTCCATAATCCATTAAATCCTTAATTTCTTCAGGTAGAATTACGCCTCCACCTCCTCCAAATATTTTAATATGTTCAGCTCCTTTCTCCTTCAACAAATCATACATATATTTAAAATACTCATTATGACCGCCTTGATAAGACGTTAAAGCAATAGCATTTGCATCTTCTTGAATGGCTGTATTTACAACCTCTTCAACACTTCGATCATGACCTAAATGAATCACCTCAACGCCTGTGGCTTGAATAATTCGACGCATGATATTTATTGCGGCATCGTGCCCGTCAAAAAGTGAAGCTGCTGTTACAATGCGTACTTTGTGCTTTGGCTTATAAGGTTTAATTTGTTCCATTAATAAAAAAAGGTGTTTTTACGTGTTGCAATTTACATAATATTCAAAAAAATAGAGCTCTTTTAAGAATAATATAATGTTTTATAATGCGAATATATCACCTTCTTTTGCAAAATGAAATCCTAAATTTTGAATGCTATCTTTTAAGGGATGTGAATCTTTTAGAGTTGGATTACTATGGTTAAAATGAATAAAATAGATTTTATTCTTTGTTTCAATAGCTTCATTTTCAAATAAGGTTGTAGTTTCTGTAGTAAAAGGGTGAGGTATTTTGCTCATATCTCTTGCTATTTCACCATCTCTAAAAAATGAAGCGTCTAAGAATGCATAATCTACTTTTTTAACTTCTTCAATAATATCCTTTTTCCAAACATGCCATTTATCAATGTCTGGAATAAATAACGCCGTTTTGTTATTACCTACAATTCTATATCCTACAGTTTCAGAATATTCATCGCGATGTGGCACTAAAAATGGTATTACATTTAATTCTCCATTTAAGCTAATAATAGAGTCGTTTTGCAATGGTCTCAATTCTATATTATTAAAAGATACTAACTGACTCCAAGGGCCATTACTTTGAAGATACGCTTTCATTCTAGGCATTGCATATACAGGAACTTTATTTCCTCCTAGTGCCTCAAAGCCAAAATACATTAATCCTGTATAATGCCCAATATGTGCATGAGTGAGAAAAACACCATCTATTACTTTTCCATTGTCTAAATAATTTATTTTTAAATCCTGAATTTGTTGCGTCATATCTGGAGTAGCATCAAACAACCATTTCTTTTTGTTTTTTAAATCGACAAGACCTAAACAGGATACTAATTTTTTAGATTCTGTTCCATCATAAAAAGCGTTGCAACAATCATTATCACAATTAATATGAGGAAAACCAGCGTCTTGAGCAACACCAAGAATAGTGATGTATTGATTTGGCTTAATTTCCTTTTTTGGCTTTTGTTTAACTTCAGGTTTGCAACTAAAGAAAATAAAGCAGAAGCTCAATATAAACAATGGCGTTTGAAAAATTTTCATAATAAAATAATATTAGATAAAGAACTAAGTTCAAGTAATAAGTGCAACAGTTAACAAATATCGGAAAGTTAACTTTCCGATATTTGAAAAAAAACTGATTGCCGATGAATTATCAACAATTAATCGACTTTCAAAGATACCAAATAGAAGCGTATCTAAAAGCAAAATGTACAATGCCACAAATAGCCAATAATTTAGGTGTTCATAAAAGCACAATAAGCAGAGAGTTAAAACGGAATAGTAAAAAACGTAGCTACGATGGAAACTACGCCATTAAGGTGAGTTTAGAACGCAAGAAAGAAAGCTATAAACATCATGTATTTGATCAGAATATGAAACGGTATATTGATTCAAAACTTTCTAGGAGTCAATGGTCTCCAGAACAGATTAAAGGGCGATGTGATTTAGACAAAATACCTATGGTAAGTATAGAAAGCATTTATCAATATATCTATAAAAACCAATCAGAACGAGGGACATTGTATTTACACCTAAGAACAGCTCGCAGATGGCGTAAAAAGCGTTTGAATAGAAAACACCAAAGAGGTCAGATACCAAATAGGATAATGATAAATCAAAGACCGGAAATAGTAAATACCAAAGAACGTTTTGGCGACTGGGAGGTAGATACTATTATCGGTAAAAATCATAAAACAGCCATTCTTAAAGCAACAGAACGTAGAAGTCAATTTGAACTAATGGTTAAAACCGATGGAACTAAGACGGAATCTATAAGAAAACAAATGATTAACCTACTTTCTCCTTTTAAAGAACTGGTTAAAACAATTACATCTGATAATGGAAAAGAGTTTGCTAAACATCAAGAAATTAGTAAAAAACTAGAAACAGATTTTTACTTTGCCGAACCATACTCTCCTTGGCAAAGAGGACTTAATGAATACAACAACAAATTAATAAGACAATACCTGCCTAAAAAAACAGATTTTAATCTCATAAATAACAATGCTATAAATATGATTATTAGTAAATTAAACAATAGACCAAGAAAATTATTGGGATACAAATCTCCTAATGAAGTATTTTTATCTAATTTTAACCACGCTGTTGCACTTAATAGTTGAATCTAGCAGATAAAAAATCTTACCTCTAAGTATAAAACAATTATTTTATCCTATTTTACAAGACATCAAAAGCAACAGATACATTTTTTCCATTAGTGGTGGTTTCCCAATATTAATGCTAAGAACCAACACAACTACATTGAGTCTTATTAAAGATAGTCAGTAAAAGCAATTCTGCTGAGTAAGATTTTTAAGATAAATCTATTTTTTTGTTAACTATTTCAAAATTTAACTCACTGTTACAGAATAATTTAATATATTTAATAGCATATATTTTATTAATAGCATGAGTAAATCTTCCAATATAAAAGAACATCAAAATAAATTGCAACGGCAATACAAGCAGCTTATTGAAGATGCTTATAATTTTAGACAAACTGATGCTGCATTAAGTGATATTGCTGAGTATAGAGCCTTAAAACTTTTAGATAAGTTAAACCGTTTACGATTTCTAAGTAGAGATCCTCTTAAAACGGTTTCTTAAAAAAATTACTCACCTAAAATCCAATTCTTACTTTTTTTACGTATTTACTAATAAAAGCATTTATGAATACTCAATTTTGTAAAGTAGGAACTATAAGACCTAACTTAAGTAAGGTTTTAAATGCAACTAAAACTAAAAGTAAATTGGTGAAACTAAAAACCAAGAAGACAGACTCTACAAATAAACTACCCCAATAGTTTAATTTAAAATTTCTGCCATTTGCTGTTGAAGTGCTCTAGCTTTTTCAGCTGAAGCCTGTGCAAAATCAAAACTATTTGAAGCATAAATAATGCCGCGTGAAGAATTAATTAAAAGCCCAACATTCTCATTCATACCATATTTACAAACTTCTTGTAAATTCCCTCCTTGAGCACCTACCCCTGGAATTAACAAAAAACTCTCAGGGATAATTTGACGAATATCACCCAAATATTCTGCTCTAGTCGCTCCAACTACATACATAAGGTTTTTAGAATTTTTCCAAGTTTTAGAAGTTTCTATGACCTGTTTGTAAAGTTCTTTACCATCAACAGATTTAGTCTGAAAATCGGAAGATCCATCGTTGGAGGTCAATGCTAATAGAATGGTATGCTTACCTTCAAAAGCCAAAAAAGGCTCTACAGAATCTTTTCCCATATAAGGTGCTACTGTAATACTATCAAAAGCTAAGTCTTCAAAAAAAGCTTTAGCATATCTGCTACTCGTATTCCCAATATCTCCACGTTTTGCATCTGCAATCGTAAAAATCTCAGGATAGTTTTTATTTAAATACTGTATTGTTTTCTCCAATGCTTTCCAGCCTTTCAAACCATAAGCTTCATAAAAAGCGGTATTTGGTTTATAAGCCACACACAATTGATGTGTTGCATCTATTATGGCTTTATTAAATGCAAATATTGGGTCTTCTTCTTTAAGTAGATGATGTGGGATTTTATTTAAATCGACATCTAATCCTATACAGAGAAAGGATTTCTTTTTTTTGATTTGTACTATTAATTGGTCTTTGGTCATTTTTATATAAAAGATTCTTCACTTTCATTTCGACTGCACTCAATGTGACAGTTCAGAATGACATATTAAATCACATCATTATTAGCCTTTAAAAATCCTGTTTTTCAAGCAACCATTATTTGGCAATTATTTTTTTGATTATGGCCTTTTTTATTTTTGACCAA
>CAZQBE010000216.1:0-4623 GCA_964591595.1 uncultured Flavobacteriaceae bacterium | reverse complement strand
CTGGGTTGTTCATTTCATCAAGTTCAGTAACATACTCTACATCTGCTTTTCCACCTGTATAATTTTTTATAAACTCTAAAGTGTTTTCCGCACCCCAAACATCTATTGTTGATTCTGGGTGTAATATATTTTTATAACTTGCTCCAATATCTAAAAAAGCCTGTTGTCCTTCCACGGTTAAAGCTTCTAAACTTAAACCCCTAACAACGTCTCCAAATACAGCAAAAAATTCTTCTGAAGCCTGTCTACTACCTGGTTTAACGCCTGCTATAGTGTAACCAGCAACTCTATTGTCTAAAAATGTTTTAATTGCTATAATCTGCGGATCATTAGAATTTTCTAGTATTTGATTTAATTCATCTCTATGGTTTTTTAACGCTGTATTACCCTCAATTGTATTAGGAAATTTTTCAGCTAATAATATGTGCTCAAACTCATGGTGAACTGTATTTTCAGCATACCACTTACCTGAGTTTATATTGCCCAATATATTTTCTTCTGACATTATAGCTATACCATTTCCTTCGTAACCAGGTATTAATTCCTGTAGTTTTTCTTTAGTTAAAGTAAAACCATTATTACCATTGACAAATCCTTGAAATCCTTGTGTTTCTGGCATTATACCTATAGACGTTAAATAATTTACAGCTTCTTCGGTTGTTGCAAAAATCTTAGCATCCCAATTTTCGTAATTTTCATTTATTTCTTTTGCTAAATCGTAACCTTTAGTTTTATAAAAGTCAAATTTTCTAGCTTTAGTTTGCTCTTGTTTATGCTTTTTAATTTCATTTTGTAATCTTAACAAATCAGCCTCTGTCTTTATCTGCTCAACTGTTCCAACGTAACCAGGGTTATTATCTTTTAATTGTTTAGCTTTTTTGTTTAATTCAGCAATTTTAATATTTGTTTGTTCAACCTCTAGTTGAGCGTTAAATATTCTTATAACCGCTTCCTCATGTGTAACCATCTTGTCTGTATCAGAAAAAGCTCTTTTGGCGGCGTTAACCTGTCGCATTAATTTTTCATACTGAGTGTCTGTAATCTTACCTTCTTGATTTAATCTAAAATACTCGTCTGCAGCGTTATTAGCCATCACCATAATTCCCTTAGGGTTTTTTATCATAGCCATTCTAGCATTAAACTCGTTGTACACAGCGTTAACGCTTTGACCACCAACTCTAAAAAATGGAGTTGTTATCGCTGCTGTTAAACCAGCATTGTAAAGTGGATCAAAACTAAAAGTATGACTATCTAAAGAAGTACCAACACCATATTGCATTGTAGCCTCTTGAGCTATTTCTGTAAACATTTCTATAGCAGTAACGCCAGCTGTTTTACCACCTGCTTTTATTATGCCTTTTTTAGCCGCGTTTTTTGAAGCCATTTGTAACGCTTGCTTGTATTTTTGCATTACAACTAGTTTAAACATGTGTTTTATTGATGTAGAGGCTACTTTAGAAGTACCAAGACTTAAGCCCAAGGCAACGTTACTGACATTGTCTAAAGCCATGTTTACACCACCAATCATTAAAGCTGTGTTTAAATCAGCATCACCATCTGCCACCACCATGATCATTCTATCAAGTTGACCTTGTTGAATTAATACCCCGTTATTATCATAAATACTGTTTAACGGTAGTTTAGCCCAAAGTTTTTGATTTTCTTCAAGCGAGCCGCCACCCATTCTTTCTATAGCTTTACCAGTAACTATTTGGTCATAAGCACCACCAGCTTCTTGCACCATAGTACTCATACCTAAAGTAACAACAGCACCTATTAATTGAACAAATTGATCACCCATTGCCGCTGTCCAATTTTCAGAATTAATATTTAACTTTCCATCTTTAAAAAGTTCTTTAGAAGGAATTTGTTGTAATAAAGCTTCATATTCTTTAGATTTTAATAAGTGCTCCATTAATTTAAATTCTTCTAAAGCTATTGAATTAATTATTCTTTCTTTTGTTGTAATGTATTGCTGGTTTATAGGTATAACGTTATTGTTTTCATCCTTCATTGCGTTTGATATACCCCAGTTTCTAATAGCCTGCACGCCATTAGCCGTTTCTTCTTTACCAAAAGTCCAAAATAATCTACCTGTTGGTGCTGTTTCCCAAATATCTTGATTTTCTTCTTTGAGTTTTTCAAGTTTCTCTAACTCTTTGTATAAACGCTCTAAATCTTTACTTACTCCTATAGATTTATATTGCTGCACGGCTTGTGGTAACTGCCACCAAGCAGTTTTAGCAACATGTGTTCTAAACGTGCTCATTGCTATCCAGTTACCAAACTCTTCTTCAATTAATTCAAAAGCAGCTCTATCTTCTAATTTTGTTTGAAAAATACTATTAACAGCGGCATCTGCATTGTGAAACAACTTTTTAACATTTTCGTGGTTGTTAAAGATATTTATTTTAGCTTCATTTACTTTTTTAGCGTAGAGATCCGCCGCTTTAATCACCCAATTAGGGTCGTTGTAGTCTATATCTTTCCATATATCCGTCATCAAGCTCGTTGAAAACTCTAATTCTTGATTTTGTATATCTTCTATTGTTTCTATACCTTCATCTGTTTTCCAATACGTTTCTAAAACATTTTGATATACTTGATCTCTATGATTTATTAACTGTGAAAAAGTTAAATCATCTATTTTTAGATAGTTTTTCTTAGTTTTTTGAGATAGCAAAAGACCTTCACCTTCGTAAACCGTTACTCCAGAACCATCAATACTAGGAACTGTAGAAATATCTCCTTTTTCAGTTAATATTTGATGACTCATAGTATATAATTCAAAGTCAAACAACGGTTCATAGTTTGGACTATTTGGATCTTGCTTACTAAGAACCCAATCATTTATCGTGCTATTAATTACATCTACACGCTCTTTATTTGTTTTAAAATAATCTAAGTTAACTCCGTCTTCTATAATTTTATTACCATCAATATCGTAAAACTCTATAATATCTACACCAAGTGTTGATTTTCCAACTTTTAATCCTAGTCCACTTAACTTTATATTTAGTTTTTCCATGGCGTCCTCTTCAGACATGTCTGTAGAAGAGTCAGTTGGATTACCAAAGAATTTTTCATCAAGATAAAAGTCTTTAACAGGGTCTACATAATAAGTACCATTAGAATCGTTTATTTTTATCGGGTTACTTGCGACAACAGGGTCTACTTTGTTTTCGTTCGATACCAATGAAGAATTGTCCGAGGGTAATACCCCATTTCCGGATGCTGCACTTTCCGACGTCACATTCGCATCCCCTGATGTAACGTCTACTGTCTTTCCCCCTGAACTATCGTCTTCTAATTGGTTCTCTAGAACTACTATCTCTTCGTTAGAAGCACCATTAGCTTTTACTTCAGATATTAATTCTGGTGTTATTTTATTCATATAATTTTATTTTATATATTTAGAAATTATTTCTTGAGCTAGATCTGCTTGTGATTTTTTTATTTTACCAGTATCTTCGTCTATAATCCCATAAATATCTTTCATTATATCTGATATATAGTCTGTTAAAAATATGTTTAACACTTCAACATTCGCAGGGTCTTTCATCCAAGCGCTGTCAGTAGGCATGCTTTCTCCTGTTTTAGGGTGTATATAATACTTTTTGTCTTTAAGTCCTTGCTCGTATTGCTTTGCAAAAGACATGTTAACGTTATCACCAGTCATATCTGTAAAAGCCATACCAATAGTATTGTTAGGACCAAATTCTGTTAGGTTGTGCATTGTGGTTCTCTTAATAAAATCCAAGTCAAGCGGCACGTTATTATCTTTAGCGTCCTTCGTTTTGTTTGCCATTTTCCAAACAAAGTTTTTACTACCAACAGGTTCTGTTATTATAGGTGAAGATCCAGTCATAGGATTAGACATGTCATTTAATTTGAAGCTATTCCAAGACGTTTTACCACCTGGAGCTGGGGTTCCTATAGCAAAAGATATATTACCATTTTCATCAATTTCTGGTGTATTACCTATTTCTCCAAATATAGATGAGTTTAAAAAATAATTAGAGTCTTGAGTTCCTTCGTTCATTTGGCCTAAAGCACTTTTAAAATCCCACTTACCTTTTTTGAAAATATCTATTTGATTTCTAAGATTACCAAATGATTTAAATATATTTTCCATTTTTGTTTGCATTGCTATATACTCGTCACTAGATTTATCAAATTGATCTATTTGACTCGATATCTCATCATAAATACGTTTGTTTTCTCTAGCAAAACTATTTACAAAAGGACGAAGAGTCTCCGGTATATAATTAAAATCATTTAAGTGCTCTTCTGTATAGGTGTCTAAATTTTGCAAAGAATTAGTTATAACGAAAGAATTAAATTGATTCATTAACTTTTTTACAGAACTATTTTTATTGTCTTCTTTTCCCATAATTTTATTTTTAACTAAAAGGATTGAACATACTTCCAACGCCTGACCACATTTCATCTTGTGCTTTTTGATGCGCTGCTTTAGCTGTACCCAGTCTATTGGTAGACATAGCGAAAAGCGTAGAAGTTTTATCTTTTATTGCTGCTCTTTCTTGCTCTGCACCAGCACGTCTTGTCATGTCTGCCTTCCAATCACCTTGTCTTTCAAGTGTTTGTAGTTGTCCAGCTTGT
>CAZQBE010000215.1:0-4626 GCA_964591595.1 uncultured Flavobacteriaceae bacterium | reverse complement strand
TGCTCTGGATTGAATAGGCTTTAACAGTAATGAATCTTTTTTTTGGACTTTAATTTTCACTGCTAATGTGTCAATAAAATTAATATTAGTGACTTTAAACAACAATGAATCCACTTTTATATCAGGCAGATACCAATAATTTAGCGAGTCTTTTTCTGTATCCTGAGTTATTACGCTTTTAAAATCTTCAGGGACTTGCGATAATAGTCCTATTTTCATTTTTTCAGCACTGCCTTCATATCCAAAAGCTATTTTATTTCCTGAAATTAACTTTGGTCTTGTAGCTTTAAAATCAATACTTTCTTTAAATAGATTTATTTCGTAAACAGAATCGGTTGGCACCGTGATAAACTCTTTAAGGAATCCTATTTTATCTGTTTTTTGCTGAAATGTATAATTGCTGTTTTCATCTTTTAAAGCAATCATTAAATACTCTCCAGCTTTTAAATTCTCTAACTTAAACGTCGTAGTACTATCAAGCGTATTCGTTATATATTTTGGTTTTTCTTTATAAATAATAGAATCTGTAAACACCGAATCAATTTCATAGAGTAAAACCGAAACATACTCATCCGGTTTTCTATTTAAAGCATCTGTTATATAACCATTAACATTAAGAGAATCTATATAATCTCCTGTAGAAAACACATAACGATAATATGGATACGGATTTGACTCATTATTATCTACAATACTTTCGCCAAAATTAAAGGCGTAAGTAGTATTGGGTAAAAGCGTATCTGTAATCTTTATGGTTATATATTTACTAGCTGAACCTAAAGGTGTAATCTCTGGTTCTGGATCCATAGGTGGAGAAATAATGAGCTGTTTTTGTAAATCTTTAACTTTAATATACTCGTCAAAATAAATCTTTATCTCATTAGTCTTAAAATTTATGGAATAATTTTCAGGCTCAGATTTAATAATTACTGGAGGAGTTATGTCTTTTTCGCCACCTGATGGCGTGCCACGATTAGCACAATTTGAGATGACTAAACTTATAACAACTATAAAAATAAAATTTGAGAACCTTTTATGCATTCTTCATTAGATTTTTCACAAACCTACATATTTTTTTTGGTTTAAATTTGAGAGCCTAAAACGAAAAATATTATTAAGTAAGCTACAATGTTAAATATTTAAAATAAATATTTAACATTGTAAATTAACAACTTATTTTTTGACAAACGAAAAACTCATTATGCAATTGCTATAGTAGCCACACTTATTTTTACGTTTTTAGCTTTTAAAAGAATATTTGCACAGGATTCAATAGTCGCTCCAGTGGTAATAATATCATCAACGATAAGTATGTGTTTTCCATCGATAAGTGTTTTATTTTGCATAGTAAAAACCTCATTAGAATTGTCCCAGCGTGCGATGCGTTTTTTAAATACTTGAGTCTTTGTGGTAGTCGTTTTAAGCAATACTGTATCTATATATTCTACATCAAGTGCTTTTGCAATTTCAACACCAAATTTTTCTACTTGATTGTACCCTCTTTTTCTAAGCTTTCGTTTGTGCAATGGCACTGGAATAATTGCGTCTACAGTATTGTAGGCTTCAATTGTTTTTAATTCATCTCCAAGCCATTTGCCCAATACTTCTCCAATAGTTTCGTGACCTTTGTATTTTAAATTGTGAAGTAAGTGTTGTACAATTCCTTTTTTTTCAAACTTTAAGAGTGCTGTTCCTAATTCTAATTTTACACGTCCATACAATACTTTTTTCATCGCCTCATTATTTTCAAAATGATAATTAGTGACAGGTAAACTATGCCTGCAAGTTATACATATATGTTCTTCATTATCTCCTAATAAATTATTACAAGCGTAACAAACTTTAGGAAAAAATAAGTTTAACAAGTTTTTTATCATTTTAACGAATAAAATTAATTAGCACAAACATAATATATATTTTCGCTTCTTTAATTAATTATCCACCTTCAATAGTTTATAATGAGTGTTAACCCTCAAGTATTTAGCTACAAATTTACTGTAGGCACATTAATAATAGCATTTACAATTTTAGCAGCTTACAGCTATACTAGTTATAATTCTGCGAAGCTAAACGAAGACTTTTTAAAGCAAGAAAAGAAGCTTTTAGAAAGTCAAATTTCAGATATCCTTTCAAGTTATGATAGTTTAGGCGAAAAAAATAAGTCCCTAGTATTAGAACTTAATAATGCTAAAAACAGAATTGTAGTAACACTCGATTCTCTTGTACGATTAAAGGCTGATGTTTCTTTAATTCACAAATACAGAAATCAATTAACACGTCTAAGAAACCAACAAAATAGTCTCATTAAAAAAGGAGATTCTTTTTTTGGTGCAAATCAAGAATTGGTAAAACAAAATGCATCTATAACCAAAGTGATAGAAGAACAAACGTCTCTTATTTCTGTTTTAGAGAACGAGAAAGAAACCCTAAAAGAAACCCTTGAAAAAGGTGCTTTAATTTCAGCAAATTCTTTTGAAGCTAGAGCTTATAAATTAAAAAATTCTGGAGATCAAACGGAAACCTATAAAGCAAATGTTATTAACAATATTAAAGTAAGTTTTATAATTGCTGAAAACAGGCTTGCACAAAATCAAGATAAAGAATTATATATTCAAGTTATTGGACCAGACAATAACATCGTAGCCGATAAAGGAGCCATTACATTTGATGAGTTTTCACTCATTTACAGTTCTAAAATTAGAGTTAATTATACTTCTAAAAATTTAGACGTTATTGCAAATATTGAAATTCCAGAAACTTTACAAAAAGGCAAATATCTTATTAATGTTTTTGAAAACGAAAGACGCCTTGGAGGTACTCAAATAGATTTATATTAAACGAATACATAAATTTTTAAAAAACCGTTCCATTAGTATGGAACGGTTTTTTATTTTTGCACCATGGCAAAACAAGAAGATCAGTTTAAAAAAGTAGTCTCTCATGCAAAAGAGTATGGTTATGTATTTCAAAGTAGTGAAATATATGATGGTTTAAGCGCAGTATATGATTATGCACAAAATGGTGTAGAACTCAAAAAAAATATTCGAGACTATTGGTGGAAAGCCATGGTGCAAATGCACGACAATATTGTTGGTCTTGACGCTGCAATATTTATGCACCCAACCACATGGAAAGCTTCTGGGCATGTAGATGCCTTTAGCGATCCTTTAATTGATAATAAAGACTCTAAAAAGCGTTATCGCGCCGATGTTTTAGTTGAAGATTATGTAGCTAAACTTGAAACGAAAATTGAGAAAGAAATTGCTAAAGCTGCCAAACGCTTTGGCGATGCTTTTAATAAAGACGAATTTATTGCAACCAATTCTAGAGTATTAGGATATAAAGAAAAAGGTGATGCTATTTTAAAACGTCTTGGTAAATCTTTAGAAAATGAAGACCTAGCAGATGTAAAAGCGCTTATTGAAGAATTAGAAATTGCCGATCCTCTTTCTGGTAGTAAAAATTGGACTGATGTGAAACAGTTCAACTTAATGTTTGGGACAAAACTTGGTGCTTCCGCCGATACTGCAATGGATTTATACTTACGCCCAGAAACTGCACAAGGTATTTTTGTAAACTTTTTGAATGTTCAGAAAACTGGACGTATGAAAATTCCGTTTGGAATTGCACAAACAGGAAAGGCCTTTAGAAACGAGATTGTTGCGCGCCAATTTATATTTAGAATGCGAGAGTTTGAGCAAATGGAAATGCAATTTTTTGTAAAACCAGGAACTCAAAAAGAATGGTATTCAACATGGAAAGAAACCAGACTCAAGTGGCATTTATCATTGGGAATGGGAGCCGAGAATTATCGTTTTCACGACCATGAAAAATTAGCCCATTATGCCGACGCTGCAACTGATATTGAGTTTAAATTTCCGTTTGGATTTAAAGAGTTAGAAGGCATACATTCGCGAACAGATTTCGATTTAAAAGCACACGAAGAATATTCAGGGAAAAAATTACAATATTTTGATCCTGAAGAGAATAAAAGCTATGTGCCATACGTGATAGAAACATCTATTGGTTTAGACCGCATGTTTTTAGCTGTATTTTCAAATGCTCTAGTAGAAGAAGATTTGGAAAATGGAACAACACGAACTGTTTTAAAATTACCAGCAGTTTTAGCGCCTACCAAAGCCGCCATTTTACCATTGGTTAAAAAGGATGGATTACCAGAGATTGCGCACAAAATTGTAGATGATTTAAAATGGGACTTCAATGTAATTTACGATGAAAAAGATGCCGTAGGAAGACGCTATAGACGTCAAGATGCAAACGGAACACCCTTTTGTATTACTATCGATCACGATACTTTAGAGGATAGTTCTGTTACTATTAGACACAGAGACACAATGGAACAAAAACGCGTGAAAATATCGGAATTAAGAGATATTATTAAACAAGCCGTTGATGTAAAAACGTGGTTGATGAAAATGTAATATTTTAAAAATACGCCTTTAACTGAACGGTTCCTGTATGAATCACTTTATTAGTCTCTGTTTTTCTGCCAAAATAATTAAGATTAAGGTCTAGAAATTTGGTTAAACGCTTTTGTGCTAGCAAACTCCATGTAACGTTTTTCCCAGGTTGTAAGCCCTCCATCATTTGGTAACCTACTGGTGA
>CAZQBE010000214.1:0-4649 GCA_964591595.1 uncultured Flavobacteriaceae bacterium | reverse complement strand
AAACAATGTATCATCGTGTCCATATTTGGTGATACTTGTGTCAAACTTTATTAAATTAAAGCATTCTTTTTTAATGAGGGTATTATTGAAGATTAAAGTTTTGTAGGCGTTTTTTTTTCTCGTAGACGCTGTTTTGTCTTCAATATATTTCCCATATTTCCAGCGCAATTTTTTATTAGAATCATCAATGTTTTTAGGATGAACTCTGCCACCATAAATAATATCAGTATCTTCAGAAAGATTATTTACATAATTACTTATATAATTATTATCAATGATTATTGAATCTCCATCAATAAAAAGAAGATAGTCATATTTTGACATAGCCGCTAGGTTATTTCTATTGCCTCTATATCCAGCATTTGTTTTTTGAGCAATAAATTTGGCATTCTTTAGAGTGTTAACTTTTTCATTTTCTACATTTAATGGAGAATTTGAAGCATCATCTATACATATAAACTCAAAGTCAATATCTAATTTTACGGCTTGTTCAACTATTTGTTTTGCTAGTGGATAAACATTGTAATTATAGAGAGGGGCTAAAATTGAAAGCATAACAAAGCCGTTTGTTTAAGGTTTTCTTTGTACCACTTCATACACTCTATTTTCGTCACATTTAAGAGTTTTACTTGGGTATTTTAAGAGTAAAGCGTAATCATGTGTAGCCATTAAAATAGTGTGTCCTTTTTTATTCAACTCTTGCAATACTTCCATGACCTCTATACTGGTTTGCGGATCAAGGTTTCCTGTTGGTTCATCGGCAAGAATAAGCTCTGGATCGTTTAATAATGCTCTAGCTATAGCAATACGTTGCTGCTCTCCTCCTGAGAGTTCATAAGGAAATTTATATCCCATTGTTTTCATATCAACTTTATCAAGAACGTCTTCAATCTTAGTTTTTATATCTTCTTTATTTGTCCAGCCAGTAGCTTTAAGTACAAACTCCAAATTACCATAAACTGTTCGGTCATTCAAAAGCTTAAAATCCTGAAATACAATACCTAGTTTACGTCTTAAATACGGAATATCTTTTTCTTTTAATAAGGCCAAATCAAAATCAACAATGGAGCCTTCGCCTTTAGTAAGTTCTAAGTCGCCATAAAGCGTTTTCATAAAACTACTTTTTCCAGTGCCTGTTTTGCCGATGAGATATACAAAATCGCCTTTATGCATTTCAATATTTACATTAGAAAGCACTAAGCTTTCACCTTGAAAAATAGAAATATCTTTTAATTGTAAAACGATTTCAGACATAAATCATTAAGGATTTTAAGTGTTGTAAAAGTATCATTTAAAATCAAAAGTATCAACACTAAATTCTATGCCTTCCATTTTCTAACTTCTAGCTTCCACTTTTGTCTTTTAAATATTTAATAACACGGTTTATAATTAACACAAAGTTTTAACGTTATAGCAACGAGATAAATTATCTTTGTTATTCATCAAAAAACGAGTTAATGATTAAAAATAGAGTATTAATATTTGCATTAGCACTAGTAAGTAATTATTGTGTTTTTGCACAACAATCAGCAGTTTATACAAGTGATTTAGCCGATTTTCAAAAAGCATTATTCCTTTACAATAGCAAACAATATTTAGCGGCACAATCGTTATTCGATAAGATAGAGGGTACTACAAAAGACGAAGTTATAAAGTCAGATTGTGCCTATTATATAGCAAATTCTGCAGTGCGATTAAACCAACAAAATGCCGATGACCTTATTCAAGATTTTGTAACCGATTACCCAACAAGTACTAAACGTAATACGGCGTTTATGGATGTTGCCGATTATTATTTTGAAAACTCTCGCTTTTCGTATGCAAGGAAATGGTATGATAAAGTTGAAGAAGAAGCGTTATCGAAAAGTGAGCGAGAAAAATTTTATTTTAATTACGGGTATAGTTTTTATGCTACTAAAAATGCTCAAGGCGCAAAAAAGTATTTATCACGTGTTGAAAATTCTGAAGAATATGGCTCACAAGCAAAATACTATATTGGTTATATGGCGTATGAAGGTGACGATTACGATAAAGCCTCAGCATATTTTAATCAAGTAAGTGGTAATGAAAAGTATAAGGAAGGACTGTCGTATTATCAAGCTGATCTAAATTTTAAACTTGGTAATTTTGAAAAAGCGATAGAACTTGCCAAGGAGCAGTTGTCTAATAGTGATGAAAATGAAGTGTCTGAGCTTTCAAAAATTATTGGCGAAAGTTATTTCAACTTAGAGCAATACGCCCAAGCAATCTCTTATTTAAAGGCTTATAACGGCAAGCGTAAACGTTGGAATAATACGGATTATTACCTCTTGGGATATGCTTACTATAAACAAAATGACTTTGAAAGTGCTATATCAGAATTCAACAAGATAATTGATGGCAATAATGCAGTTGCTCAAAATGCGTATTATCATTTAGGTGAAAGCTATATTAATCTTAACAAAAAACAAGAGGCTTTAAATGCATTTAGAAATGCATCTCAAATGGATTTTGATGTAAAGATTCAAGAAGATGCTTGGTTAAATTATGCAAAAATTAGTTATGAAATTGGTAATCCTTACCAGTCTGTACCACAAGTATTGGCAGGGTACCTAAACAAATATCCAGACACTAGCTACAAGGAAGAAATTGAAACACTTTTGATTGATTCTTACATTACTTCAAAAAACTATAAAGAAGCTTTAAAATTGTTAGAAGGACGTAAAAGTTTTGAGAACAAGGTAGCTTATCAAAAAGTAGCATTTTACAGAGGAATTGAATTGTATAACGAAAGTAAATATCTTGAGGCAGAGTCCTTTTTTGATAAATCTATTGGTGAGCCAAGAGAGGATAAATACACGGCAAGAGCCATTTTTTGGAAAGCCGAAACCGATTATAATTTAACCAATTATGATGATGCTTTAGTTGGTTTCAAACAGTTTCAAGGGAGTAGTCAATCAGCTTCAGCATCAGAAATTAAAAATATAGACTACAATTTAGGGTACACATATTTTAAACAAAAAAACTATACAAAAGCATCCAAATATTTTCAAAAATACATTTCAAATACTTCAGAAGATAAGATTAGAATCAATGACTCTTACTTGCGTTTAGGCGATAGTTATTTTGTGTCAAGTAACTACAATAAAGCAATTAAAGCCTATGAAAGAGCTATTAAAATGAATGAAATAGAACCTGACTATGCTTTTTTTCAAAAAGCAATTAGTTATGGATACATAGGAAAAGGTGCTGATAAAATTGAAGCTTTAAATAAATTTATCAATACATACAAAAAGTCTACACTTAGAGATGATGCACTTTATGAACTTGGAAACTCATATGTTAAGAGCAATGACGTGAGTAAGGCCATGAAAATGTATGACGAATTAAATGCTCAATATAGAGCGAGTCCATATATTTCTAAGGCGCTATTGCGTCAAGGTTTAGTGTATTATAATTCGGGAGAAGACGAGAAAGCACTAAGAAAATTTAAGAATGTAGCCAATGATTATCCCGGATCACCAGAAGGGATACAAGCAGTCGCCACAGCACGTTTAATTTATATAGATTTGGGTCGTGTAGACGAATATGCGTCTTGGGTAAAGTCTTTAGATTATGTTGATGTGTCTGATGTAGATTTGGATAATGCAACCTATGAATCAGCCGAAAAGCAATATTTAGCAAACAACACCAACAAAGGAATTAAGTTATTTAATGCGTATTTAAACGAATTTTCTAGAGGACTACATGCCTTGCAAGCACACTTTTACTTGGCACAGTTATATTATAAAGAAAATTTGCAAAGCAATGCAGCCTCTCACTATAAATACGTAATCAATGCACCTAGTGGCGAATTTACAGAACAAGCATTAACACGTTTATCTGAAATTTATTTGAATAGTAAAGATTACGCTCAAGCAATGCCAATTTTAGAGCGCTTAGAAGTTGAAGCAGATTTTCCCGGAAATGTCATTTTTGCACAATCTAATTTAATGAAAGCTAATTATCAGTTGCAATCTTATGAACGTGCTGTTGACTATGCTGAAAAAGTATTATCCAGTTCTAGAATAGACAAGAATATAAAAAGTGATGCGCATATAATCATTGCGCGTTCAGCAATGAAAACTGGTGATGTGGACAAAGCAAAATCGGCCTATGTCCAAGTGGAGCGTATTGCTTCTGGTGAGTTGGCAGCAGAAGCCTTGTATTTTAACGCTTATTTTAAAAATATAGAAGGACACTATAAATCGTCAAATACAGTAGTTCAAAAATTGGCAAAAAGCTATTCTGGGTATAAGCTCTATGCAGCTAAAGGGTTGGTTATAATGGCTAAGAATTTTTATGCTTTAAATGATGCCTATCAAGCTACCTATATCTTAGAAAGTGTTATTCAAAACTTTGCTGAATTTCAAGATGTGGTTTCAGAGGCAAAACAAGAACTTCGCAAAATTAAGCTAGAAGAATCTAAAACAAATGCTTCCGTTGAAACAAACGATGGAAACTAAAAATCAAATCAAAAAACGAAAAATCAAAACATGCTTAAGCAAATTAAAAACATAATTATTGTCGCAATAATATTAAATGTTACACAAATATTAGCACAAGAGCACAGGCAAACCAAAGACACTATTAATACAGAAGTTGTTAATGTAGTTAAGCCTTATACCCCA
>CAZQBE010000213.1:0-4661 GCA_964591595.1 uncultured Flavobacteriaceae bacterium | reverse complement strand
GATGCAAAAAAAATTTTCTGTTTTAATTAAAGGAAAAAACCCAGCTTTTAACAAAATAATTAGCGGGAAAAAATTTCCAGATAAATCAATAACTCACCGCGCTTACATTATTGCATCTCAGTGTCTAGGTGTAAGTAAAATCAAGGGTTTAATTTCTGATGATATTAAATCTACAATTACCGCTTTAAAAAAACTTGGTATTAAAATTACTTCAAAAAAAGATTTTAGTAGTGTTTATGGATCTGGCATTTCTGGTTTTAAAAAATTTAGTGGCTCTTTAGATTTTGGAAATAGCGGCACCAGCGCAAGAAGCTTTTTAGGTTTGCTTGCATGTCATCCACACCAAATAAAAATTACTGGAGATTCAAGTTTAAAATTGAGGCCTTTTAAAAGAGTAACAAATTATCTTGAAAAAATTGGTGCAATAATTAACCATCCAAAAAATAAAAATATCAGTCTACCAATTGAGATATATGGTACGAAAGAATGGGCGTTAGCACAAAAACATGTAGTAAAAATTAAAAGTGCTCAGATAACTTCTGCCTTGATCTATGCTGCCTTACAAATAAAAGGTGAGACTGAAATAATTGAAAGTTCTGAAACAAGAGATCACACACAACTTCTTCTTCAAAGTCTAAAAGCTGATATTTTAATAAAAAAAAAAAAAGGAAAAAGAATTACAAGAATTAGAGGTCAAAAGGAAATGAGGAATTTTTCGATTGAAATCCCTGCAGATCCATCGAGCAGCTGTTTTTTTGTAATACAAACCTTACTATCACAAAAGTCATCATTGCTTATAAAAAATGTTTGTATAAACAATACAAGAATAGGATTCATAGAAATTTTAAAAAAAATGGGTGGAAAGATTAAAATTTTAAATAAGAAAAAATATTTTGGTGAAAAGGTTGGAGATCTATATATCAAATCATCCAAATTAAAAGGTATAAATTGTCCAGTGAATTTAATAGTTAAATCAGTAGATGACTTGCCGGCGATATGGGTTGCGTGCAGTTTAGCAAAAGGCGCAAGTTATTTTAAAGGAATTTCAGAACTTCGTTTAAAAGAAAGTGATAGAATTAAGTCAATGTCAGAATCTTTGGACAAATTAGGAATAAAAAATTATGCCAAAAAAGATTCTATTAAAATAATTGGCAATCCAAATATTAAAAAATTAAAAAAAATTAAAATTCCTAGTAATCTTGATCACCGCATAGCTATGGCAAATTTTTTAATCGGTTCGTTAACTGGTTCTTCAATTTTAATTACAGGATTTCAAACTGTTTCAAGTTCTTTCCCTAATTTTTTAAAATTACAAAATATTTTAGGAGCAAAATATGAAATTAAAAAAAATTAAAATAGCGATCGACTCCCCAAGCGCTGCCGGTGCTGGCACAATATCTAAAATGATAGCAAAAAACTATAATTTACTATATTGCGACACAGGAAAAATTTACCGCTACCTCGCTAAAAAATTTATGGAAAAAAAACCTAAAAATAAAATAAAATACTTAAAAAAAATAAGCAAAAAAATCAATTTAAAAAAATTAAAAAGCAAAAATCTACTTACAAATGAGGTTGCTTATGTCGCTTCTCAAATAGCAAAGGATTTAAGAGTAAGAAAGATGGTTTTAAAGTTTCAAAGAGAGCTAGCTTATAACCCTCCGCAAAAATATAAAGGATCGGTGCTTGATGGACGTGATATAATTTCAAAAGTGGTTACAGATGCAGATTTTAAATTTTATATTACCGCAAATTCTAGGGTTAGAGCAAAAAGACGTTTTCTAGAACTTAAAAAATTAGGAAAAAAGGTGAAATTCAACGAAATACACAAGAGTATCAAAAAAAGGGACAGGGAAGACCGTACAAGAAAGTATTCTAGGCTTAAAAAAACCAAGGATTCTACCTTGATAAATACCACTAACTTATCTATAAAAAATAGCTTTCTAAAAGTTAAAAAAATAATTGATAGAAGGCTAAATTAAATATGGAAGAAATAATAAAACAAAACAAAAGCAAATCTCTCGGCGAGTTTGAAAAGCTCCTTACTAAGGACTTAGGCAACAGAAAATTTAAAGAAGGTGAAGTAACAACAGGCACCGTAAGCGAAGTTGGGAAAAAATTTATATTTGTGGATTTAGGCCTTAAAAGCGAAGGCGCTATTCCGATTGAAGAGTTTAAGCTGTCAAAAGAAATAGACAAAATTAAAGTTGGATCAAAAATTGATGTCTTGCTTGAAAAAATTGAAAACAAAATGGGAGACGTTGTTATAAGTCGTGAAAAGGCTAGAAAGGCTCACTCATGGAAAAAAATGGAAGAAGCCTTCGAAAAAAAAGAAGAAGTTAAGGGAGTTATTATTTCAAAGTGTAAAGGTGGTTTTATTGTTGATGTAGAATCGTGTCTTTGTTTTTTACCTGGTTCCCAGGTTGATGTTAAACCATTAAAAAATATTGACCATTTAATGAGAGTCCCCCAAAAATTTGAGTGTGTAAAGCTTGATAAAAAGCGTGGTAATATAGTTTTATCACGAAGAGCTATAATCAAAAAAATTAAAGATCATGACAGAGATAAAGTTTTATCAAAAATAAAAGAAGGAGATATTGTTCAGGGTATTGTTAAAAATCTTACCGAATGGGGTGCTTTCATAGCTTTGGATGGAGTAGATGCGCTTCTACATATTACAGATATATCCTGGAGCAGAATTTCCAAACCCGCAGAATTGTTATCGCTTGGTCAGTCAATAAAAGTAAAAATAATAAAAATAGACGAGGAAACAAAAAAAATAAGTGTTGGTGTTAAACAACTTTCGGAAGACCCTTATTTGAAATCAATAAATAATTATGAAATTGGTAAAACCTATCCTGCAATAATTACTAAAGTCCAAGATTATGGTTGTTTTGCTAAATTAGAAGACGGGCTAGAAGGCCTGATACACCAATCAGAATTATCGTGGACAAAAAGAAATGTTCATCCAGGAAAAGTTTTATCAACAACTCAAAAAATATCTGTTCAAATTCTTGAAAAAGATTTAGACAAGCGTCGGCTATCGTTGAGCTATAAAAATACACTTGTTAATCCTTGGGTAAAATTTGGCCAAGATTATAAAATTGGCGATGCTGCTGAAGGTACTATAAAAAATGTAACGGATTATGCTTTGTTTATATCCATTAAAAATTCTGAGAGAAAGATACTGACTTAGAAAAATATAAGAAAAATCAAGTTGTAAAATTTAAGATCATAGAAATTAACCAAGAAAAAGAAAGGATTAGACTTGGTATAAAACAACTTACCGATGATCCATTTGAATTTTTTATGAACAGAAAAATTTCGGACGTAGTTACATGCGTAGTTGATTCTACATCAAATAATGGAATTCACGTTCATGTGGGTAATAAAAATTTATCAATTTTAATAAAAAAAAATCAGTTAGCAAAAGAGCCAGAAAATGCTCGACCTTCAAGATTTGCTAGAGGGGATAAAATTGATGCTATGATTTATGAATTAAATAAAGATACTAAGAAAGTATCATTATCTATAAAAGCTTTAGAAGAAAGACAAACAAAAGAAGCAATTAAAAAATATGGTTCAACCGATTCTGGTGGGGTTTTGGGTGAAATACTTGGTCCATTACTTAAAAAAAATAAAAATAAAAGTGATAAATAGTTTTATAATAATTCATGGTTAAATCTGAATTAATAAAAAAACTTTGTAATATCCATCCAAATTTACTTCACAGAGATATAGAAAAAATTTTAGAAATTATATTTATTGAAATTACAGAAGCTCTTCGTAGAGAAGAAAACATAGAAATTCGTGGATTTGGAACATATAAAATCATAAATAGAAAAGCCAGGATAGGCAGAAACCCAAAAAATTCAAAAACTATCCAAATACCTGCAAAAAAGACAATTAAATGGAAAATGAGCAAAATTCTATTTAATAGACTAAACAATAATTTTACTGAGAACAAAATATCTGCTAACTATTAAATATAATTTGATAAATCAGTGAAAAGAATTATTCTTGCTTTAGATACAACAGACTTAAGAGAAGCAATCAGTATTTCAAAAAAAATCAAAGATAAAATTTTTACTATAAAATTAGGGCTAGAGTTTTTTAATGCTCATGGAAAAGAAGGGATTAAAAAATTTAACGAGATAGGCTTTACCAATTTAATGCTGGATCTTAAATTAAAAGATATTCCAAAAACAGTTTACAAAGCGATTAAGGCTTTAGATAATATTAATTTTGGTTTTTTAACTATTCACGGACTTGGTGGAAAAGAAATGATTGATATGGCAAAAAAAGGTGCGAATGAAATAAAATCTAAACCAAGAATTATGATGGTTTCCATTCTTACATCATTAAATGATGAAAGCTTGAAAGAAATGGGAGGTGGCAAGACTGTTACTGAACAGGTTGAAAAGCTAGCAAAAATTGCAAAGGAGATGGATGTTGGGGTTGTTTGTTCAGGACACGAAGCAAAAATTGTTAGAGAAATAATAGGTACTAATCTTTTAATTTTCACGCCAGGAATACGTATGAGCGAAGAAGGCAAAAATGATCAGAAACGTGTTTGTACACCATTAGAAAGTATAAAAAATGGTGCAAACAAAATAATTATGGGAAGAAGTTTAATTAAAGGAAATATTGAAGAAAATATA
>CAZQBE010000212.1:0-4690 GCA_964591595.1 uncultured Flavobacteriaceae bacterium | reverse complement strand
TATAATAATGCTTTATAAAGCCATTTTTTTGAATTAATGCATCTTTGAACCAAGTATAAAACACTTGCCATCCGTCATTATCCTTAAATATGATATGATTTATGTATTCTGTGGCTTGTTTTGATACTTCTTCATCTTCCTCAGATACAGGTTCAAATTTAACTATATCGTCCCCTGCTGTAAATATACGAAGCAAGCTTGGTAATACACTTTCAACAGCTTCCAGCACATCTGAAGATATAACCTGAGATCTGCCTTCTACCTCATTACCAAATGGCTCAGAATTGTAATAATCTAATGCTAGACTTCGTTCTTGAACCAATTTACCGTTCTGATACCCTAAAGCATCAGTAATTTCGCGCGTAATAGTACCTTTTAATTCGTTTTCTTTTTTTTTGTTTAATTTCATTGCTTATTATTTTTATATACTATATGTAACGCTGTTATATGACTAAAACTAAATTTAGACAATTTTTAAAATATCTTGGTATTAGCCAAGGTCAATTGGCTAGGGAGTCAGGTCAAACGAGAACCAGTATAGGTAATTATTTTAACGGCCGTCGTCCCATTAATACGTTAATGGCGTGGGGTCTTAATCTCAAAGTTGAAAATGAGGATCTTAGAAAACAAAATGCTAGACTATCCCAGAAGGTCCGTACTTTAAATCAGAGGACCAAGAACTAGACTCGTTTAAGCCGATTGCCATATACCGCATTGCATCACACGAATTACTTTCGGTTCCGTGGTGCGGTGTTGACGTTATTTCACCTAGTTGATTTGTTTTCCATCTATATTGCTTTAAACAATTAATTAAATAGTCACATTTTTCTTTTTCAAAATAGCAACGTTTTAATACCATTCTTAAAGCATTAATTCCTTCTTCTACTTTTAACTTAGGTACAGCTTGTATAAACCATCCTAAATTGGAAGCTATCTCTTGTCTACTTTTGCCCGTTCCTAATTCTTTAACCACTATGTCATGTCCTGCAAAGTGATTATCATACGTATAAGGCAATTCCTTTAATTTATTAGCGTAAAATTCTATACTTTCTCCTGCGCTTTCTAAATGATCTATTATATGAATTGCTGAACCTTGCTTTTGTACAAATACGATGCTGAAAGCATCGCGAAATCCAATATCTGAAAACGTGGTTACAGGTAATTCGGGTATATGAGGAACTGTAGTAATTCTTTTTTCATCCTCTACCAATTGCATAGATTTAGAATAAATTCCATTTACTACCCCTGCATCAAAATCACATAAAAACTCAGTAGCGTATTCTTCAGGACTCATCATTAACTTTAAGTTTTCCAATTCGTCCTTTGGAATAATTTTAGTATCTTCTACAGTGTATTTTTTTACAAACCAATCTTTTTGGGTTTTGTTATTCATATACATGTCATAAAAGAAATTATGACCTGAAGGAGTTCCAATGGCTATTAGCCATCCTGTTTTTTTATCTAGTTGGTGTCTATCAACCAAAGCTGGTCGTAAAACCTTTGTAATTAAATCTTTATGCAATAATTGACATTCATCTAATATTACACCGTCAGCGTAAATACCTCTTATAGAATCAACACTAGATCCATCAGCGCCTAATAATTGTATTCTTCTTCCCCCAATCATATCACAGCGTAATTCTGTTTCATGATAAGTGGTATAAGGAATATTTTTTGTTAGTAATTTTAAATTATCCCAATGTATTTTTTTAACCTGCGAATAGGTAGCCGATATAATATAATACCTAGGATTAGGTAAAGTATTCTGAAATGCTTTTTTTAATGTTTCAGCCAAAGAAAAGTAGCTTTTCCCAAATCTTCTATGACATGGGAGTACATTAAAGCGTTTAATCTTTCTATGTAACTGTGCCTGATGTTTTCTAGGTTTATACGGTATTGTTACGTTAGTCATTCATACTTTCTACGGGAAGATCATGAATAAAATTCTACTATATATTTTTAGAACCCTTGAATAAGGTCCTCTAAGTATTAAAAGGGGTTGGCTAATCTTATTTTTTTTTTCCGATGGGGTTGCCTGCCTTAAAATCGGCAGAAAACAGTCAAATAATAGTCAAAAAGGATTAATTATCCCTTCAAAACCTTAGAAATCAGCCATTTCTTGTTATTTTTCACAAATTTTGATTAATTTTTAAGATTTTTTTAAGATCTCGTGAGGTTTACAGACTAAAAAGAACGCTGAAAAGCAACAACAAATACAGTTCAAGTCTAATTTACCTTAGAATACAGCCATTAATTATATTATTATTTAATTATTGTTACATTCCTTTTTAGCTTCTTTTATATTGATTTGATCTGTTTTTATCTTCTTTTTGTTGTTTATTACTCTTTGTTTGTACTTTGATGTCCTTAGATCCTTTGCTATTTGATTTGTCTTTACTATATCCCAGTACCTTATAAAGGCCAGTCCAATCATTTCTCGAAGCTAACTTTAATCTCTCCACCATCTATTCCACTTATTTCCAATTGGTCTTTATTACCATATACTCTTGGTGCTAGTTTGCTTGCTCTGAATGTTTGTAAGTTAATGTGATGTCGCATCATGTTGACGAAATCTCTGTTAGTTCTCCCCGCTTTATTCTCATCTTTAGCTTCTTCAAGTGCTTTTGAAGATAATTCTTCTGTTTCGGCCATCATCCATTCAATACCGTCTGCTTTTGCATCTGTGTATCGTTTTCGTAAATTTGGATCTTTGTTTAACCATTGTCTAAAAGACTCCCACCAAACACCATGATTTTTTAATGCTTTTTTAATGCTGATGCCATGCGCTAAATCATTTAAGATCTTATCTATAAGTTCGTCTGATTTAATGCTTGGTCGTCCTGTTTTTTCCATTTATCGTCCATATGTTTGCTACAATACCATGTTCTCATGTAATCATTACTAAATATGCCTATATCTCCACAAATAGTGCATTTTTGATATTCCTGCTGTTCTTTCCGCGTTTTTCCAAAAAACCAAAGGCCACTAATGGATAGTTTGTGTTTCCGTTTCGCCATGTAATGCTAAAAGTTGGTTAGAAAAGAGATTTGCTTCATTATCATCTGTAAATCCAATAATTTTAACAATAACGACTGGTTTTCCATCATCATCACTCCTCATTACTGTAAACTGTAAATTGTCGGGGTCGAAAAAAAGCATTTTTTAGTAATTCCTCCGTTTCAAACAGTCTAAGATGGCGCTGGGTTTTTAATCTATTATATAAGTGTTTAATATAGTCTGATGAAGTGTCAGCATAATCTGATATTGTGTTTATTTCCCCGCTTTTCATCCAGTCTAGCGCTTCTTTTTGTATAAATTTGTTAGAATAGCTAGGTTCTGGGAACAGTCCCAAAGCATCTAAAATAGCTTGGATTATTACTGACCTCCAAAGTGTAACCTCTGGTGTCATAGTTTTCCCTGATTTTTAACGGAATTGTAGTGTTATCAAGGTTTTAACTTAGTTGTTAACAGTTTCATACCAGTACAAATAGTGAACACGTATTTTTTTTAAAAAAAAGATATAATATTGTTTGACATATAACAATGTTATAGTGTAAACGTTGTTTTATGATTAAAAATAAAAAAATAATTACACTTACTGATAACGAAAAAAAATTAGCACAGATTTTTATTAATGATACTGATGGAACTAATTCAGTTATTTTTTATAATCCTGCAGAATTAGGTTGGGATGAAAATTTTGCTAAAGGTGTTTTTGCATCTTTGGTTAAAAAAGAAATTATTTATCCAGACCATGATACAGGTATAGATACTCACGTAGTTCATTATTGGATGGTTGATGTTGAAACTGATGATGCAGGAAGATTAATAAATACTGTTGATGAATTATTAGAAGAAAAAAATAAGGTGGCTCAAAAATGAGCCATCTATCAGCTTCCAATTTTGTTAATATGCCTACTATCAATAAAGATTATATTGAAATTAGACCTATTGAATTAAAAGAAGCACAAGAAATAGTTAATAAGTTTCATAAACATAATATCCAACCACAAGGACATAAATTTTCTTTAGGTATATTTAGAAAACAATTAGATAATTGGGAATGTGATGATTATGAAGGTTTACATGATTGGGTAATTATAGATAAGTTTGATACAGACGATGATAGTATTATTGAATATTATGATCCTGAATTTGGTGACGTAAATTATAGTGAAAAATACGATGCTTATGTATTAAATGTAGGCGGGGAAGGTATTTATGCTAGACCTAAATCTGAAGGTAGTATTTTACTTGGCGTTGCAACTGTTGGATTGCCTGTTGCTTGTCCTCTTAATGATGGCAAAACTTTAGAGATTACTCGTATTTGTTTTGTTAATGATGATGATGAGCCATGTTTTGATAGCCAGCTTCCACAATTTAATAAAGATCATGCTTCACCAGTACCAAGTATGTTTGTTTCTGCAATTATTAAAAAAGTTAAAGAATTAGGATATAAAAAATTAATTACTTATACAAGAATTGATGAACCAGCAAAATATTTAAAAGCTGTTGGTTTTATTATTGAGTTTACTCAAACTAGAATTAAGAAATGGAAAAGTAAAAATGCAGATAAGATTTATAATAAATCTGCACCAAGTCTTAAAAATCGTTGGAGTATTAACTGTGCCTAGCTGGTTATTAGTATTAATATTAATTGTTAATATTATATTTCTTTTTGTTCCATTTT
>CAZQBE010000211.1:0-4701 GCA_964591595.1 uncultured Flavobacteriaceae bacterium | reverse complement strand
TTTTCATAATTCTAAAAAAAGCTGCATTTAAAGCAACAGAAACTGCACCTAAGACAAGAATACCAACTACTACAAAAACTAAATAAATAATAGACATACCAGCAAAAAAATTGCTAAACATTTCAGTATCACTATAACCGTTTTCTGCTTGTGCAAATATCATAGCAAATAATGGTATATACAAAACTATAATTAAAGGTAACATTATTAGAACTGTGAATAATTGTAATAAAAAACCCTGTATCCAAGTTTTCTTAAACAATTCAATAGATGCGCTAAAAATAGTTCCGAAATCTAATGCTTTAGCATTCCGTATTCTTTCTTGCAAAGAAGATGTAGTATTCATTTTAATTAAATTAGTTAATGTTAATACTCAAAGTAAATGGTTTTTATTAACATTGCAAAAAATAACTTTACAAATCTGCCACTTTGTCATAAAACATAAATTAATTGTATCTTTGCACACTTATTGACCACAAAAGTGTTCAACATTATTTATGGAGAAGATTATAGATGAAAAAAGACAAGGTGAAAGCCTCGTCATTGAACAAAAGAATGACAATTCTCGTAAGCTTTTTATAGAAAGCTATGGTTGCGCTATGAATTTTAGCGATAGTGAAATTGTTGCTTCTATACTATCTAATGAAGGCTTTAACACCACTCAAAACCTAGAAGAAGCCGATTTGGTTTTAGTAAACACCTGTTCTATAAGAGATAAAGCTGAACAAACCATTAGAAAGCGTTTGCAAAAATACAATGCTGTAAAAAAGATTAATCCAAGAATGAAGGTTGGTGTTTTGGGGTGTATGGCTGAGCGTTTAAAAAGCAAATTCCTAGAAGAAGAAAAAATAGTAGACCTTGTTGTTGGTCCTGATGCCTACAAAGATTTACCCAATCTTATTGCCGAAGTTGAAGATGGTAGAAACGCCGTAAATGTTATCTTATCTAAAGAAGAAACTTATGGTGATGTTTCTCCTGTACGTTTAAATAGCAATGGCGTTACTGCTTTTGTATCTATAACTCGAGGTTGTGATAATATGTGTACGTTTTGTGTTGTTCCGTTTACACGTGGACGCGAACGCAGCCGAAATCCGCAAAGCATTATTGAAGAAGTATACGACCTTTGGGAAAAAGGCTATAAAGAAATCACGCTTTTAGGTCAAAATGTAGACAGCTATTTATGGTATGGCGGCGGCTTAAAAAAAGATTTTAGTAAAGCCTCTGACATTCAAAAAGCAACAGCTGTTAGCTTTTCAAAATTACTAGAACTATGCGCTGAAGCACAACCTAAAATGCGTATTCGGTTTTCAACATCCAACCCACAAGATATGTCTATGGATGTTATTGAAACCATGGCGAAGTATAATAATATTTGTAATTACATCCATTTACCTGTACAGAGCGGAAGCAATCGTATTTTAAAAGCAATGAATCGTCAGCACACACGTGAAGAGTATTTTGAGATGATTGACAATATTATGCGCATTCTCCCTGATTGTACAATTTCACACGATTTAATTACTGGTTTTCCATCTGAAACTGAAGCAGATCATCAAGACACTTTAAGCTTAATGGAGTATGTGAAATATTCGTTTGGCTATATGTTTGCCTATTCCGAAAGACCCGGAACTATGGCAGAACGCAAATTGAAAGACGATGTGCCAGAAGCTGTAAAAAAGCAAAGACTTGCTGAAATTGTAGATTTACAACAAGAGCACAGTTTGTATAGAACGCAGCAGTTTGTTGATAAGATTGTAGAAGTGCTTATTGAAAAAGAATCTAAAAAATCGTCGAAACATTGGTCTGGACGAAACGAACATAATACTGTTGTAGTTTTCCCAAAAGAACACTATAAAGCGGGTGATTTTGTAAATGTAAAAACAACTAATTGCACAAGCGCTACGCTTATTGGTGAAGCGGTTGGTTATTCTGAAAACAATTAAACTATGGAATCTGTTCAAGCTATAAAACAACGTTTCGGAATTATTGGCAATGATGCTACATTAAATCGCGCTATTGAAAAAGCAATCCAAGTATCTCCTACTGATATTTCAGTTTTAGTTACTGGAGAAAGCGGTGTAGGTAAAGAAAGTATTCCAAAAATTATACACCAATTATCACATCGCAAACATGCAAAATACATTGCAGTTAACTGTGGTGCTATTCCGGAAGGCACTATTGATAGTGAATTATTTGG
The DNA here is from genome assembly GCA_964591595.1 of uncultured Flavobacteriaceae bacterium. Classification (GTDB taxonomy): domain Bacteria; phylum Bacteroidota; class Bacteroidia; order Flavobacteriales; family Flavobacteriaceae; genus JAADHG01. The sequence goes on along the minus strand of CAZQBE010000211.1, from coordinate 2,504 downwards.
TCACGAAAAAGGTGCTTTTACTGGAGCTACTCAAACACGTTCGGGATATTTTGAAGTTGCCGATGGTGGGACTATTTTTTTAGATGAGGTTGGAGAGCTTCCTTTAACCACTCAGGTACGTTTACTACGTGTTCTGGAAAATGGCGAGTTTTTAAAAGTAGGCTCTAGTAAAGTTCAAAAAACAGACGTTCGTATTGTAGCAGCCACAAACGCTAATATGTTTAAAGCTATTAAAAAAGAAAAATTCAGAGAAGATTTATACTATCGTTTAAGTACCGTTGAGATTCATTTACCAGCACTTCGCAAACGCAGAGAGGATATCCATTTATTATTCAGAAAATTTGCAAGTGATTTTGCACTAAAATATAAAATGCCAACCATTAGGTTGTCTGAAGATGCTACAAATCTTTTGAAAACTTACAGATGGAACGGAAATATTAGACAATTGCGAAATGTTGCCGAACAAATATCTGTTTTAGAGCATAACAGAAATATTACAGCTGAAACTCTACGCCACTATTTACCAGATAAAGGACAAAATTTACCTGCAGTAGTAAACACCTCTAAATCTGAAAATGACTTTAGTAATGAGCGTGAAATTCTTTACAAAGTATTGTTTGACATGAAAAGCGATCTTAACGATTTAAAAAAGCTCACTATGGAACTTATGGAACATGGAAATAATCACGATGTTCAAAAAAATAATGAAGGGCTTATTCAAAAAATATATAGAAATGAAAAAGACGATGCAATAAAAGAAGATGTAGAGGTGCTATCTATTACCCAAAAAAGTACTACTCCTGTCGAAATTATTGATGACCCTCAAGACAAATATCACTTTGCTCAAGAAATTGAAGAAGAAGAAACCTTGTCCTTACATGACAAAGAATTAGAATTAATAAAAAAATCGCTTGAACGTCACAATGGAAAGCGTAAATTAGCAGCTGCTGAACTTGGTATTAGCGAACGTACTTTATATAGAAAAATTAAGCAGTTTGATCTTTAATTTTTTGTTTAAAAAATATCACACTAAGGAGGTCATACTGAGATTGTCTAAGTATTATCGAAGCGATTACAAACAATTATAAATGAAAAACATAAAATACATACTTATTGTTACCTTTTCAACAGTACTTTTAGGCTGTGGTGCATATTCTTTTTCAGGTATATCGCTTGCAGAAGGAACCAAAACATTTCAAGTTAATTATTTTGAAAATAATGCCCCTTTAACAGAACCTGGATTAGGGCGGGATTTTACAATTGCTCTTCAGGATTTAATTCAAAACCAGACCAGTTTAGACCTTGTTAATTCTAATGCAGATATTATTTATGAAGGTGAAATTGTAGATTATCGCATATCTCCTACTACGGCAACCTCTAGTAATACAGCTGCCCAAAACCGCTTAACTATTGCTGTTAAAGTTCATTTTTATGACAAAAATGATGATGACGCAGAGTTTGACCAACGTTTCTCGTTTTATTTCGACTATGCAGGAAGCTCACAATTAGTTGGTAGCCAAAAGGACACTGCAATTGCAGAAATATTTGAACGTATAACTCAAGATGTTATTAATGCTTCGCTTGCAAAATGGTAATTTATAATTAATGAATACAAACGATTTTACATATATATTGCAACACCCACAAAGTATAACTGCTACACAAATTAGTGATGTAAAATCTATTATTAATGAATTTCCTTACTTTCAATCGGCAAGAGCTATTTATATTAAAGGGTTAAAAAACAAAGAAAGTTTTAAATACAATCAAGAACTTAAAACAACTGCTGCTTATACTACTGATAGAAGTATTTTATTCGACTTTATAACATCAAAAGAGTTTCTACAAAATGAAATTTCACAACATATTAAGCACAATACTGAGCATTTAAAAGCCATTGAAGTAAGTGATATTGAAGATATTTCAGTAAACAAAAGTGTTATTATTGATGATGCTTTAAGACAGCACATTAAAGATACAGAACCTATTTTAGACCCAGCGATTTTTCAAGCTAAAGAAGAGGCTATTCCTTCAGAAGATGTTATTGATATAGATGTCTCAAATATTCAAAAAACTCCTGAGGAAACACTTGAAATTGGCAAACCTCTTACTTTTAATAAAAATGAAGTACACTCTTTTAGCGAGTGGTTAAAAATTACCAGCTTTAAACCCATTATTAGAGAAGACGAGGAAATAAAAGCAGAACCTTCCCTAAAGAATAATCAAGAAAAAAAGTTTCAATTAATCGATAAATTTATTGCTTCCAAAGCTAAAATTCAGCCGATAAAAAAAGATGCACCAACATACAATATTGCCAAAGCACAAATGATTCAACCAGAAGCTTTAATGACCGAAACCTTGGCAAGAATTTATGTTGAACAAAAAAACTACAGCAAAGCCATTGGACAAGTCTTAAAGCAGTTTGAACAAACAAAAGCTGAGCGAGATGAAAAGCTTGAGGCAATTAAAACAGAAGCCTCCGATGCTATTGAGTCCCTAAAAGA
>CAZQBE010000210.1:0-4740 GCA_964591595.1 uncultured Flavobacteriaceae bacterium | reverse complement strand
GAAGAATTTATCTCTCCTATATTAGAAGATAGAAAAGTATTAGTAAAATTATTACAAAATGTTGCAAATACTAGTCCTAATAAAGTATTTATAATAAGAATAATCAATACTCTAAATGCGATAGAAGAGCCTATACGGAAGGATATTCTATCAGTGGCTCGTAAAGTATTACGGTATATAACTTTTGATGACTCCTCTGAGAAAGAACAGCTTAAATCATGGATTAATTCTAATCTTGAAATTAACCAACCTAAATACAGCTCGCATCTTTATAGTGAGTCAGAATTAAAGGCTACTAGTATAAAAGAAATGACACCAACGTACAATGAGGACTCAAAAAATGTTGATGGCCGTATTATTATTAGAGATAATTTTGATACTATTTTTAATAAATATCCCAATGCCTTAATCTTTGGAGAAGACGTTGGAAATATTGGAGATGTTAATCAAGGTTTAGAAGGGTTACAAGAAAAGTATGGCAAATTACGAGTAGCAGATACTGGCATTCGAGAAGCTACAATTATTGGACAAGGTATAGGTATGGCAATGCGTGGATTACGACCAATAGCCGAAGTACAGTATTTAGATTACATTATGTACGCACTACAAATTATTAGTGACGACCTTGCCACACTACATTACAGAACCAAAGGAAAACAAAAAGCACCAATGATTATTAGAACTCGTGGCCATAGATTAGAAGGTATTTGGCATTCTGGTTCGCAATTAGGAGGTATCATAAATTTAGTTCGAGGTGTTCTTGTTTTAGTGCCTAGAAATATGACCAAAGCTGCAGGTTTTTATAATACATTACTAGAAAGTGATCAACCTGCACTAGTAATCGAGTGTTTAAATGGTTATCGTTTAAAAGAAAAAATGCCAACTAACATTGGGGAGTTTAAAACACCTATTGGTGTAGTTGAAACCGTAAAAGAAGGTACTGATATTACGTTGGTATCTTATGGTTCCACATTGCGAATGGTTGAACAAACAGCAAAAGAATTATTAGAAGTTGGTATTGACGCAGAAGTTATTGATGTGCAATCACTACTTCCGTTCGATTTAAATCAAGATATTGCTAAGAGTGTTGAAAAAACTAATCGATTAATGATTATAGATGAAGACGTCCCTGGAGGCGCTTCTTCATATATATTAAACCAAGTCATAAATATTCAAAATGCGTATCAATATTTAGATAGTCAACCAAAAACACTTACGGCAAAACCGCACAGACCTGCTTATGGGACTGATGGCGATTATTTCAGTAAACCTTCAAACGAAGATATTTTTGAAGCTGTTTATACTGTAATGCATGAAGCAAATCCAGAAGATTTTCCTAAACTGAGATAACAATTATCTTTCATATTATTTAGTAAGTCTATTTTTTCTATATTTAAGCAAATAACAATCAATGCATATAAAAAAAGAAAAAGAACAATTACGAGGAATTATATTTTGTCATCTAGATGGTATAGCAACAGCAACCACAGCTTATTCACTTCATAAAAAGGGTGTTCTAAATTACCTGCTCGAAAATAAAAAGGTATCATTAAAACAACTGGTGAAAAATTTTAATACCAATGAAGGCTATTTAAATGTAGCACTTAGAATTTTATGCTCTCAAGGTTGGCTCACACAATATATAGACAATAAAGCGGACACTATTCATTACGAAATCAATGCGCGAAGTGAAACTGCTTTTAATCTGGCTTGTCTTTATGAAGATGCTGTAAACCTACTCTCCTATTCGGTTACATTTCCTGATGAACGTATAGGCTCTGATGCGTTTATTGTTTTAGAGCGTATTTTTAAAAAATTTGAAAATGATTTTGGACTCACTAATGTTCAAGAAAATAGTATTGAACACCAAATACTAATGCATATTGAAGGTGTTATTATTGCACCTATAATTGTTTTACTAGGCGTAAATGGGTTATTTCATAAATATTTTATGGAAGCCTCGTTTAGAGCTCAAGAATATCACAAAGACCCTGAAAGCTTTAAAAAAATATTAAACTTCTTTTCACACTTAGGGTGGTTTAAAAAGAAAAAAGATACCTATCAATTTACAGACAAAGGTTTGTTTTTTGCAAAACGAGCCAGTGCTTATGGTGTAACTGTCTCTTACTTGCCAACATTCTTACAATTAGACGAACTTCTTTTTGGAAATCCTTTAATTTTAAAAACGACCACTCTTGAGGAAACAGAAAAGCATGTGCATCGCGAAATGAATGTCTGGGGAAGTGGTGGTGCTCATTCCGCCTATTTTAAAGTTGTAGATGCTATAATTATTGAACTATTTAATAGACCTATAGATGAGCAACCTAAAGGTATTTTAGATATGGGTTGTGGCAATGGTGCCTTTATTCAACATATTTTTGATGTTATAGAATATCAAACACTAAGAGGGAAACTTCTAGAAGAATATCCGTTATTATTAGTTGGTGCCGATTTTAACCAAGCAGCACTAAAAGTAACCCGAGCAAATTTGATAAAAGCTGATATTTGGGCAAAAGTAATTTGGGGAGATATTGGCAGACCAGACCTATTAGCTAAAGATCTAAAAGACGATTATAATATAGATTTAAAAGACCTGCTTAATGTACGCACCTTTTTAGACCATAATCGTATATGGGAAGCACCGAAAAAGAAAACTCATACCAATAGTACATCTTCAGGAGCATATGCATATAAAGGAAAACGTATAAGCAACAATGACGTTGAAGATTCACTAAGAGAACATTTTCAGAAATGGAAACCTTACGTTGAGAAATTTGGGTTATTAATTATAGAATTACATACAGTTTTACCAGAACTTACTGCAGCTCATTTAGGAAAAACTGCAGCCACGGCTTACGATGCAACTCATGGGTATTCCGATCAGTTTATTTTAGAAGTAGATGTCTTTAATCGTATTGCTATTGAAGCTGGCTTACATCCGGAAGAACGCTATTTTACAAAATTCCCAAATAATGAATATGCAACAGTAAGTGTAAATCTTCTTAAAGGTTAACACAAACTTGTTTGGCATGAGTTAATTTGTGTTTAACGAAATTAATTGTCCTATATATTACATTTTTGTTGATTTGCTTTGAATTTAAAAAATAGAAATCATGAAAATTAAAACCATAATTATCATATGCTTTTTAGTATTACTAAATTCATGCATTGTAAAGTCTTTACAACCTTTTTATACACAAGAATCTATTGTCTTTCAAGAAGCATTTATTGGTAATTGGAATGATAACAAAAAAGGGGATTGGAAAGTAGCGGCATTAAAAGAAGAATTTGAAAAAGACAATAAAGATCTCTCCGAATTATCTAAAGAAGACAAAGAAATTTTTAAAAAATATAAAGATGGTTATCTTGTAACTTATACTAAAAAAGAAAAGGAAGCTGTTTTTATAGCTATGCCTTTTAAAATTGATGATTCCATTTTTATGGATTTCATTCCTTTCGATTATGATAATCTTACTAATGACCTTGTAAGCCAACATCTTCTTAAAACACATTCGGTAGCTAAGTTTGAAGTTTTAGAAGGGAATTCTGAAATAAAAGTAAACTGGTTAGACGAAGAACGATTAAAAGCTCTTTATGATAATAATCAAATTCAATTAAAGCATGAAATTATTGGGCTAGACGAAGCATTTGTACTTACTGCATCTTCTAAAGAACTTTATAAATTCCTTGAAAAATATATAGCATCAAATATTAAAGACAAGTGGAAATCTTCTAATGAATACACTTTAAAACGCAGCGATGCTAAACCTTAACCCGTATTTAAAAAAGTTAAACAACCACAATCCATTATTATTTAATAGTGTATTGTGGCTGTTTTCGTTTACTGTTTTATTATTCATTTTTTCTAAAGGCAAAGCACCTATAAAAATTGACTATATCTATACATTTAGCTTTTTAACAAGCATTGCTATTCCTGTTATAATCAATTTGTACGTTTTAATTCCTTACTTGTTAAAAAAAGAACGTTATTGGTTGTTCATCATTGCATTTATAATAAATCTCGTACTATTTACGCAATTGAATGTTTGGTTTTTCGATCCCATATTAAATAGTCTTTTTCCCGATTACTTTTTTATTTCATACCATTCAAATACCGAGGTAATCACCATTTTTATTATTTTCTTAATCGCAACAACACTCTTGAAATTATCGGAAGATTGGTTTCATTTTAACAGCAATGAAAATCGGAACTTAAAATTACAAAATGAACAAATTCAACTGCAATTATCGTCTTTACGATCGCAAATTAATCCGCATTTTTTATTTAATTCACTCAATGTCATTTATGCGCTAACTATCGAAAAAAAAGAAGGTGTAAAAGATGCTATTGTACAATTATCAGATATTTTAAGATATATTATTTACGATTCTAGTACCGAACAGGTCGCCATTAAAGATGAAATTAAATTATTGAAAAATTATATTGCTTTTCAAAAATTTCGAGTGCATGGATTCAACCAAATAGACTTACATCTAGATATAGAAAACGAAAACTTTATGTTGTATCCTATGTTGTTACTACCTTTGGTTGAAAATAGTTTTAAACATGGAGTAGAATCTTCAAGTATTAAAATACAAATAACTCAAAAAGGAAATTATTTCATTTTTGAAATAGAAAACCAGAGTGATTCAACTTTTTCTGAGACCTCAAACGAAAACTCAGGTGTCGGACTTGAAAATGTCAAGAAAAATCTCGACATTGTATATCCTAATACACAT
>CAZQBE010000209.1:0-4743 GCA_964591595.1 uncultured Flavobacteriaceae bacterium | reverse complement strand
CTCTTTGATGGTGGAAGGGAAGCATTACTCGAAAGGTTATGTATAGAACATCCAACGTTCTTTGCAGACCACCCTAACGACGAAGATGTAAAATGCCTTGTGTTTGATATAGAAACACACTCCCCTGATGGTACCTTTCCTTTTGGAGAGAAGTACCCTATCGTTGCCATTGGTATTGTAACTTCCACCGGAGAGCGCAAAGTATTCTTATGGGATAATGAGACAGAAGATGATAAGCAACTATTATGGGACTTCGCTAATTTTGTACAGGACTATGACCCTGATATTATTGCGGGGTGGAATTTGGTGGGGTATGATATTCCGCAAATACTACACAGAGTTCGGTATAATCACATAAACGAAACCCAATATAAAAAGTTTTTGAACCGAGACGGTTCGAACTGGGGGTATGAACCTCCTAAAGATAACAGAGACCTTAAGATGAACGCAGGTGGGCGTGTAATACTAGACCTATTGCGTTGGGCTCGACTAGACTATTCCCTATCAGGGTTGCCACGTGGACTCAAACAAGTATCACAGGCATTTGGACTAGACCCCATCGAGCTCGACTTCAGCACAAAGACCTTGATGGATTACTCTATTGATGAAATCCACGACTATGTTTTGTCTGATGTGGACTGTACAATGTTTATGTATAACCACTACTTTCCACAAATACAGTACGTAGCAGAGGTCCTATGTGTACCCTTAGCAACCTATGTTAATGCCCCCAGTAGCTATATTACGAAAATATTGCAGGGGAGGAGCTTATTTGAGCAGGGCATAGTGGCGCTTGATAGAAACAAAGAGCGTCATCCTGACATCTTTAGATTTGATAAAGGTAATTATCAGGCTGCCCACATAGAGCTTTATCAACAAGGATACCAATCTAAGAACATCAAGGTAGACTTTAGTTCTTATTATCCATCTATAGCGATGGCTCTCAACTTAGGGCCAGATACAACTAAGATTGTAGGTTATGATGACTATACTGAAGATATAGAATTTAAGGATGGTATACTGTATGTGCCAGATAACAAGGTTGGTAAACGTCTGATGCTTGATATAGATATAGATAAGAAGAGCTGTTTATATACCATGTGTAAAGAATTCAAAGAAATGCGAAAGCCTTATAAACTAGGTAAAACTAAAGAGGATAAGAGTAAATCTAATGCTCTTAAAATAATGGTGAATACTTTCTATGGTGCAAATGCTAATCCTTATATTTCTTACGGTGATATGGGCGTCGGTCTTACTATTACTGCAGTTGCCCGTTGGTTACTCTTGGCGGGTGTCGATATCATCCGTGCGAGATATGGGCCAGATTCTGTGGTATATGTACATACAGATGGGATTAATACTAATGTTGATGTGGACGTCGATTGGTTAACTAAACGTTTACAGATGTTAATGAAACATCACCTACCTTTTGCAGAATCAGAAAACATAACAATGGATAAAGATGTATTCAAGGAAGGTGTATGGATACAAGTTGGTAATTACATATTGCGTAACTTGGATGGTAGTGTTACTAAACATGGTAGCACGTTCAAATCAAAGAGCCGTTCTATATTCTATAATAAGGTATTAGATAGACTGTCTGACGCTCGATTGAATAATACCGTTTCCATGTCTTTTATAGATAAACTATATAATTTGGATGAATATGTATTAGAAGATTTTATTATGCGTAGGTCTACTAACAGAGGATACGACGATTATAAATCAGAAACAGACTTAACAGTCCAGTTGATGAATCTTGGTAAACAGATAGGAATGGAACCAGCTGAGGGCACTACATATTTCTACGCCAAAACAAAAGAAGGATATAGATTGAAAGAACAAATTAAATCTATAGATGAAATAGATATAACATACTATTGGGACACAATATCTAACCTACTTATAAAATTTGGTTTGAAAGAGTACGTTAAGAAGAAACCACCAATAACAATGCTAGAAAACAACAAGTATTAGCGGAGTGGATATGATATTTTACTTCGCACGTGTACAAGATACCGATGGTAAGTGGCATAGAAAAGTTGGTAAGACATCAAACTTAGATAAAAGGTTTAGTGATAAAAGACTGTATATGGGGTGGGAGTATATAGCTACAAGGCAGTATGATAAGGATGACATCAAAGAAGTAGAAAAACAATTTAAAGATTTACAGATAGGTCGAGAACATAAAAATCTAAACATACCACCTCATTTTATGGGTAAGACAGAAATAATAAAAGAAGATGTGAGTGATGAGGCGGTCATTCAAAGAATGGAAGATATAAAAATACCAACAAAGACCACACTAGAGGACTTTTGATGCCACAAACTTTATATACTATCTTCAAATATATTATTAGAAGGACAGCACGTTTGCTGCTCCTACCCGTATGGGAAGTGATAAAATGGATGAAAAAGAAATTAAACCGTTGTCTGCATTTTTGTCAGACGCTGAAGTCAAAGTGGTTTGGCGTGAAGAAGAAAGAACAAAGGTCGGAAGAGGAATGATAACAAATGATGATGAGAATTTTGTATACCTTACTGGAGATAAGGGAACCGTTATTGTCAACAAGCGAGATATCATTGCTATAAAACAATAAAGGTACTACTATGAAGCAAGAATTTAGCACAAACAATCAGGATACCGTAGGTCAATATCATAAGGATTTAAAGTTTGATACACCTAAAGAAGGTAAGCTAAGAATATTACCAATATCAGATAGTGCATGGGCACCAACTGGTTTTGGAACCAACACTAAAAACATTAGTGCGATACTACATAACGAAGGACACCACATAGGGTATGGAGGTTGTCAAAACGATAGACACGGAAAATGGTCTACTCCATGGCCGTTAGGTCAAACTGAGAAGACTGTAGCGTTTGAACAATTACCATTAATGTTTCCCGGACAAGAAAGGTTTGGTGAAAAGTCTTTTCAACATTGGATTGAAAACTTCAAACCAGACTTAGTATTAGGTCATTTAGATTTCCAGATGTTTAAACACATGACTGACATGAAGAAGCCTCAGATGATACAGATGCCTATGTATGATGGTCGTGGTAAACTATTAAACAAGAAAGAAAGACACCATGTAATAGACGAAGCATTTAAACAAGCAAATGCAGGTACAGCATGGAAACTAGCAGTTATAGTTCCTTTTGATGGTGAGCCATCAATGCCTGATTGGCAAGAACAAATTGATAATATTGAATATCCAATAGCTATGTCGAGATATGGTCAGCAAGGTCTGAAAAAGGACTTTGGTGCTGATACTACTTACATACCACATGGAGTAGATACAACGCTGTTTAAACCTAGATTAAAGCCAAAGTATGGTAAACTTGATAAGCCAGATGCATTCATTGTAGGTTGTGTAGCTAGAAATCAACACAGAAAGAACATACCACGATTAATAAAAGGTTTTGCTCAGTTCGTAAAGAAGAAAAACCTCAGCCCAAAAGAGGCTAAGTTAATACTACACATGGATTGGATGGATACTATGGGTTGGCAATTTCCCACCTTTGCAGACCAATATGGTGTGGGTGATTATTTGATGCCACCTTTGATGGGTGTTTTGGACCACGGTCAAGCAGCTACAGAAGAAGAAATGGCATTGATGTATAACTGTATGGATGTGTTTGTTTTACCTACAGCTGGAGAAGGATTTGGTATACCTTCTATAGAAGCTATGGCATCAGGTGTACCTATATGTTTAACTAACTATACTACAGGTTGGGAATTGATTAAGTCAGATGACCCTAAGAATGAAGACATACCTATGTATCCTCTTGGTGGACACCACAATGATGCAGGACCAAATGGTAGGGACCATCTTGAAGAAGAAGATATTTGTGATAGAGGTATATTATTACCTTACAAAGACATGTGGTGGGATACTCCTGCTAGAGCAGCACCACAAAGAGCTATCTGTAGTGAACAAGCTATATGTGAAGCTCTTGAGTATTATTATGATAACCCAGATAAACGTTTAGCTGCAAGTAAAGCAGCACGTCAACATGCATTAAAAGAATACAGTTGGGATGTTGTTGGTAAAAGGTGGATAAATTGGGTTAACAAAATAACAAAGGAAGTAAAGAAATGAATTTAGTATTTGGAATGGATGGAGTGATATGTACACCCTGTAAGGACTACCACGATGTAGACCGAGCAAAACCATTAGCTAACGTAAAAGAATTTATAGATTGGTTAATGATGAATGAACACCACGTAACTATATGGTGTAAACGCCCTAACTCTTTAGATTGGGTTATGGCTACAAAAGAATGGTTAGCAGACCATGGTATATCTTATGATAGATTGTTGTTCGATAGACCATACAACCCAGTAATGGTGACCGAAACACCACCTAACGCAAAGTATTACAAACATGATAATGACTTAGCTATAGTGTCAGATATGTTTGAGGAGTGGAAAAATGAACAAATTAAAAAATAAAAAGGTTAATACAAGAAGTGGAAATATGATAGATAATACAATGAGAGAGGCAGAAAGATTAGGCACAGTGGGACCTATAGTAAAGGTTACTTGGTATGATGCAGCCAGTACATTTAAAACGTACCGTATAAATGCAGAAGACCCAAAGGAACACCTTACTATATGTGAAACTGTAGGTGAAATGGTAGCACAAGATGATACAGCTACTGTTTTAGTTATGCATGGTTCACAATGTGATGGGGCTGATATATTTGCTATACCAACAGATTGGACACAACAAATAGAA
>CAZQBE010000208.1:0-4751 GCA_964591595.1 uncultured Flavobacteriaceae bacterium | reverse complement strand
AATCTTATTAATGCAAAGATTAACAACTATGAAGTTGAGGTTTTAGCTAATGAAAGCTGGGAAAAGGGTTTAGGAAATTCGATAGCTTTTGGCATAAATCATCTTTTGGAAAGTGATTCCAATTTTGACGCATTGTTTATAATGCTGGCTGACCAACCTTTGATAGATTCTGCGTATTTAAATAAGGTCTTAAATATGTACAAAATAGGTAAACGTCAAATAATCGCTACATCATATAAAGGAGGAAAACAAGGTGTTCCTGTATTGTTTGATAGCATTTATTTTGAAGAGTTAGCACAATTGAATGATGATAAAGGCGCTAAAATAATACTTCAAAAATATTCCAAGAACGTTTCTACTATAAGGGTAGACAATTTAGTTTCAGATATTGACACTTTGGAGGATTACGAAAGATTATATATGGCTAATCATTAATATCTATGTGATTACGAAGGAGATCCAATAATTATAGGGACGACTGAAGTAATCCGTTTATTGGTATTTATTAATACATGATGAGATTGCCACGACCTAAAGGTCTCGCAATGACATAGTGTTTTTGTCATTCCTGCGAAGGCATTCATAACTCAGAAGCTTCATTTTTTTATAAAAATTATGCGACTTCTCACATGCGTTCGAAGTGACTTGGGTTACTTACCCACCAATAGCAATCATACTTCTGTTTTTTCCATGAAGTTTAGGTTCTTCTAGTTTTTTTAAGGTATCCATGCCGCCACGAATTTTGAATTTGGATTGAACGGCTTTTTGAATAATAGGCTCAATATTCTTTCCTTCCCTAAGTGGTGTTAATAAATCTGACTCTGTTGCTGAAAATAAACAGTTTTTCAGTCTACCATTGGCTGTTAATCGGATGCGATTACAAGAATCACAAAACGGATTGGTCACTGAACTTATAATTGCAAATGAACCTTTATAACCTTCAATTTTATAATTTTTTGAGGTATCGTTAGGCACATCTTCTATTCGCTGCACTTCATCATGTTTAAATTCTGCATTTACAAGTGCCATAACCTCAGCATAAGACATCATTTTTTCCTTATTCCACTTATTACCATCAAAAGGCATAAACTCTATAAAGCGTACTGAAACAGGAAGTGTTTTTGTGAGGGTAATAAAATCAATAATCTCATCATCATTAAACCCCTTTATGAGTACTGCGTTCAGTTTGACATTAAATCCTTCAGTAATTAAAAGCTGAATATTTTTATAAACTTTATCAAAATCATTGCGACGTGTAATTTGGTTAAACTTATCAGCATTTAAAGAATCTAAACTCACATTAATATTTTGTATGCCACAAGACTTAAATGTTTCTATAAATCTATCTGCAATAACTGCATTTGTTGAAATAGCAAGTTCAACAGGTAAGGATGCTAATCTTTTTAGAATAATATGAACATCTTTACGCACAAGTGGTTCGCCTCCGGTAAGTCTAATTTTAGTAACGCCATTATCTACAAAGGTTTTAGCAATGGTGTAAATTTCATCAAAGTTCATTATATGAGACTTTGGAGATAATTGAATCCCATCGGCAGGCATGCAATACGTACAGCGTAAATTACAAAGCTCGGTTAGTGAAATGCGCAAGTAACTATGACGTCTTCCAAAAGTATCCTGTAATATGTTTTTATCTTTTTTCATTAATCGTGTCTTGTGCCTTTAAGTACTCCAAAAATGTGCAATACTGACGGAAATATAGCTTCCATTGACTCTTTTGCGCCATTGGTTGATCCTGGCAATGCGAGAACTAATGTGTTATTTATTGTCCCAGAAACGCTTCTTGAAAGCATCGAATATGGTGTGCGATCTTGTCCGTAGTTTCTAATAGCTTCTTCAATTCCTGAAATTTTTCTATCGATTATCTCGTTTAGAGCTTCTGGAGTAACATCACGTTTTGAAAGCCCTGTCCCACCAGTAAAAATGATTAAATCAACACCTTGTTTTACATAAGATTTTGTTTTCTGTTGAATGATTTCCTTCTCGTCAGGAATGATTTCATATGCTTTTACAGCAACATTGTTTTTTTCTAAATTGGCAATTATCGCTTTTCCTGCTTTGTCTTCTTTTTGACCAGCTGATATGGTATCAGAACATACAATTACAGCGGCGGTAATTTCATTTCTAAAACGGTCTTTAAAGTCTGATTTACCACCTTTTTTCTTTAATAATTTAATATTATGAATTTCAATGCCTTTATCTATGGGCTTCAACATGTCGTACATGTTTAATGCAACAATACTTGCGCCATGCATGGCTTCAACCTCAACTCCTGTTTTATAAATGGTTTTTATAGTGCAATTAATAGTGATTTCCAATCCGTTTATGTCGTAATCGATGCCTGTATATTCAATAGGAAGCGGATGACAATCAGGCAGCAAATCTGATGTTTTTTTAACCCCTAATAAACCAGCGGCTTTACTCATTTCAAAGACGTTACCTTTTGGAACCGTATCTTTTTTTATAGCATCAATAGTTTCATGTTTACTCACTTTAACAATAGCTTGTGCTGTTGCTGTTCTTAATGTATTCGATTTGTTTGTTATGTCAACCATGATAAATTTATTATTGATGTCTGTTCGAGCGCAGTCGAGAACTATGACTTAATAATTGTCAAACCTTTCGACTGCGCTCAAGGAGACAACATGTTTAACTATTAACCTTCCATTGATGAGAAGCGTCTTCAAAAATTTCTTTTCCATAAACTGGAACATTTGCTTTAATTTCTTCAACTACATATTCTAAAGCTTTAAATACCTCACTTCGCCTAGGTGATGATACAAATACAAATAAACAAATTTCACCTGCTTTTACAGTTCCCAAACTGTGGTAAATATGCATACATGTTAGATTGAACTTTTTAAAAGTAGCCTCGCGAATCTGATGAAACTTGGCATTTGCCATATCTTTATAAGCGGTATATGCTATAGCATATACCGTTTTTTCATTAACTATATCGGCACGAACTTGCCCTAAAAAGATATTATGCGCACCAATGCTTGTTTTGGTTTGATGCTTTGCAATTGAGTTTCCTATAAATTCAGATGAAATAGCACCTTCTATAAACACGTTTTTTATTTTCTTATCAGTTTTCATTGTACATCTATTTTTAAGTGTTCCAAAATTGCTACTGCACCTCCTTTTAGGCTATAACAATTAGTAATGTTGTGTCTTTGTAATATTTCAACAGCTGTTTTACTGCGTATTCCATTTTGACAGAAAAGGATATTAGTATTTTTTAAATTGACTTTATTTAAGGTTTTGTCAAGCTCATTTAACGGAATATGGATACAATTAGGCAAATCAAGTTTTGGTTGTTCATCATATTCTCTTATATCTATAAACTGAATATGGTCTTTTTGTAAAGCATCTTCTACTGAAATTTCAGGGACTTGAGTCTCACAAGAAATTTCATTATAATCATCTTTTCGATGCAATGCGTTTTCAAATTCAGAAATAGATTTAGTAATTTTTAATTGTGTTGTTTGATTTGTTTTCGCATTATAACAAAGGAGTTTTCCAGATAAAACACCATCAAAACCTAAAATTATTTTAATAACTTCATTGGCTTGCATGGTTCCAATAATTCCAGGTAAAACACCAAGAACCCCAATTTCTGAACAATTGGCAATCGATCCTTTTTGAGGAGGAATTGGGAATAAACAGCGATAACTTGGACCGTTTTGATAATTAAACACAGAAACTTGTCCTTCAAATTTATAAATAGCACCATAAACAATAGGCTTGTTTGTCATTATAGCAGTATCGTTAATAAGATAGCGTGTTGGAAAATTATCTGTGCCATCAACAATAATATCGTAGTTTTTAAATAACTCTAAAGCATTATTCACAGTTAGTTTTTCGGGATATGCATTAATATTAATTGTTGGATTTAAATCTTCTAATCTAGTTTTAGCAGCCAAAGCTTTATTTATTCCTAATGATGACGTTCCAAACAAGATTTGGCGTTGTAAATTAGAGACCTCGACTACGTCAAAGTCAACAATCCCAATGGTTCCGACACCAGCCGCTGCTAAATATTGCAATATAGGACAACCCAACCCTCCTGCGCCAATAACAAGCACTTTGGCTTGCGAAAGTTTGTTTTGTCCTTCTTGGCCAACTTCTGCTAATACGATATGTCTACTATATCTGCTCATTCATTTCGGTCTTTCTATCCACCTGAAAAGGGAGGTAATAGAGCAAGTTCATTTTCTGTTATTAATGTGTTTTTTGAAACAATCTCATTGTTTAATGCGACTTGAAAATCTTTGTTTTTAAGATTAGGATATTTTTCAAAAAGCATGTTGAGTAATTCTGAAACAGATGCCTTTGAAAACACTATAGTTTCCTCGCTACACTGAGTGACCTCAACGAGTAACCCAAAATATTTAATGTTTAAGTTCATGCTTTAATGCGTTAAATTGACGTGTTGTATTTATATTTTTTACATATTGACCCCATTCAGAATCATTGTTAATTGTTTTTGTGTTTAATTGTGCAACAGCAATTCGTAATCGTTTTTCGTTGTTGTCCAAAAGCTCCAAACATTTATGAAGGCACTGTTTTTTATACAATGCAATTAATGGCATTGTTTTGCTTTGACTTTGTAATTGTACAACATCAAAATTTTCATTATCAAAATTGATTAGTTGCTCAAGTACAAATGTTTTAATTAATGGGACGTCGCAACTCAGCACAAAATTATTCTCGGTTTTAGAATGATACAATCC
>CAZQBE010000207.1:0-4844 GCA_964591595.1 uncultured Flavobacteriaceae bacterium | reverse complement strand
GACTGCGCTCAGGATAAACCAAGCCAAAAAATCAAATTGAAATGAGGAATTTTTCCTTCGGAAAATCAAAAATGAAATCTAAATTTCTTCCAAAGCTTCAGAAATTTTAAACGTTTTAATTTTTATATTCTGCATTTCAATAGTTTCAATGCTTTGCATTGATTATTTATTTACTGTTAACTGTTAACTGTTTACCCAATTTTCTAAAATTTTCTTTCCATGAGGAGTTAATACCGATTCTGGATGAAATTGTACGCCTTTTACATCGTAAACTTTATGTCGTAAAGACATTATTTGTCCATTCTCATCAAATGAAGTAGCTTCTAGTTCGGCAGGTAGATTAGTATCTACAACCCAAGAATGATAACGGCCAACTTCAATAGTTTTATTTAATCCATTAAATAAAGATTCATCACTAACAGTTATTGTAATATTTGTTGTCACACCGTGGTAAACTTCGTCTAAATTAATAATTGTTCCTCCAAAAACCTCACCAATAGCTTGTTGCCCTAAACACACTCCCAAAATACTTTTAGTGGGTGCATAGGTTTTAATAATTGCTTTTAATAATCCAGCTTCATCTGGAATTCCAGGACCTGGAGATAATACAATTTTATCAAAAGGGTTTACATCTTCGAGGTCTAATTTATCATTTCTAATCACAGTTACATCGCAATTTAGATCTTCTAAATAATGCACTAAATTGTATGTAAAACTGTCGTAATTATCTATGACTAATACTTTCATTTTCATTTTTTTTACCATTCCCTCGAAGGAGGGAATCTTTATGTTTTCATTTCGATTTAAAATGAATTCCGTATCATACTTCGACTACGCTCAGCACAAGAGTACGGAATGACAAATCATTTTTATTATATATTTTCTGCCAACTCAATAGCTTTGGTTAAAGCTCCTAATTTATTATAAACTTCTTGTAATTCATTTTCTGGATTAGATTTTGAAACCAAACCAGCACCAGCTTGCCAATGTAATTGGTGATTTTTACTCAAAAAAGTACGTATCATGATGGCATGGTTGTAATTGCCTTCAAAATCCATGAAACCGATGGCACCACCATAAAATGAACGGCTAGTTTTTTCATATTGTTCAATAAGTTGCATAGCACGATGTTTTGGCGCACCACTTAATGTTCCTGCGGGAAACGTATCTGCAACAACTTGCATGGTCGATACATCTTTGTGTTTTTGTCCAGTTACTTTACTCACTAAATGAATCACATGAGAAAAAAATTGAACTTCGCGATAGGTTTCAACTGTAACTTGGTTGCTATGTCTGCTTAAATCATTTCTTGCTAAATCGACAAGCATTACGTGTTCCGCATTTTCTTTGTCGTCGGAGGATAATTGGTTAGCAAGTTCGGCATCTTTAAAATCGTTGCCTGTACGCTTAAAAGTTCCGGCAATTGGATGAATTTCGGCTTTTCCATTATTAACTATTAATTGTGCTTCTGGCGAACTGCCAAATATTTTAAATTACCATAATCAAAATAGAAAAGGTAAGGCGAAGGGTTTATACTTCGCAAAGCTCGATATACGTTAAACTCATCTCCTTTAAATTCTTGTTCAAATTTACGAGAAAGTACCAATTGAAAAACATCGCCTCGCGCACAATGTTTTTTAGCTAGCTCTACATGTTGTTTGTATTCGTCATCAGTAAGATTTGAATTAATATCTCCTTCAGAGTTAAAATCATACGAAGCGAAATATTTGGCTTTTATTAAATGATGAATATCATCAATATTACTTTCTTTGTCAAAGCAATGTGCAAAAAGATAAGCTTCATTTTTAAAGTGATTTATAGCAATAATGTTTTGGTAAACAGCGTAATAAATATCAGGAATATTTAGAGAATCTTCTTTATTTGTGATTTTAATATCTTCAAAATATTTTACGGCATCGTAAGCAGTATAACCAAAGATACCGTTATTAATAAATTTAAACTTTTCCTTAGAATCAATACTAAATCTCTTTGTAAACTTGTGAATTTCATTTGCTACATTAGTATGTTCTTTTATTTCTGAAATATCTATTTCACCATTAGGTAAAGTTTGTGTAATAGTGTTGTTTTTAACTTTAATTGAAGCAATAGGGTTGGAGCAGATATACGAAAAGCTATTATCGTTAGCATGATAATCGCTACTCTCCAATAAAATACTATTGGGATATTTATCTCTAATTTTTAGATAAATACTCACAGGCGTAATGGTATCTGCCAATATTTTTTTGTAATGTGTATGTAGTTTAAATGTTTGCATAAATGATTTATAAAAAAAAAGGCTTGTCGTGAATGACAAGCCTAAATATATTGAGTTTTAAATATATAGTGGTCTAGTTCACGAAATTGTGTTTCGAGAGCTCCACCACCAAGTATTATTTAAAATAGTATTCATTTTGTTTATTATTTGAATCAAATATAGAAATGAAAATTAAGTATTCAAACATTTTGATGAAAAATAATACAATTTTCGATTAAGTCCCTGCAATTTCATATAAACAGTAATTTTGAGATAATTTTATGTTAAATTTTTATATTGCTCAAATTGGATGTTTAACTTTATAACATGAAGTATTTAATTGTGTGTTGTTTATTGGTTTTTGTCTCTTGTAAAAACAATAAGAAAGTAGATGAAGTTTTTAATGAAGAAGTTGTTGTAGAGAAGATTAATAGGGATGATATTAAGCTAGAAATCTATGATTTTAATGGATTAGAAAAGTTTTTAAATCAAGAAGACTATAATGTTCATGTTGTAAATTTTTGGGCAACTTGGTGTAAACCTTGTGTTAAAGAATTACCACACTTTGAAACATTAAACGAAAAATATAAAGATAAGGACATTGAAGTTTTATTAGTAAGCTTAGATTTTCCAAAGCAATATGATAAAAAGCTAAAACCATTTATTGTGGAGCATAATTTAAAATCTCGAATTTTGGTTTTAGATGATGTAGACATGAATACATGGATACCTAAAGTTAATAAAGATTGGGATGGCGCAATTCCAGTAACCTTAATTTATAATAGTAAAAAACGTCAATTCTATAATCAAACATTTACTTATGAAGAATTAGAAAACGAACTTAAACAATTTTTAAATTAAAGAAGATGAAATATTTAAAATTTATTACAATTATTGCTGTAATCCTTTTTGCAAGTGCTTTCACAATTAGTAACAATGTTTCTGGAGAAAAGGGTTATGACATAGGAGACATTGCTACAGACTTCAAATTAAAAAATATTGATGGTAAAATGTTGTCTTTAGCTGATTATAAAGATGCTAAAGGATTCATCGTGATTTTTACATGTAACACATGCCCATTTGCTGTTGGTTATGAAGATAGAATTATTGCCCTTGATAAAAAATATGCTATAAAAGGCTATCCTGTTATAGCAATTATGCCTAATAATACTGATGTTATGCCTGGAGATAGAATGGATGCAATGAAAGCACGAGCTGCATCCAAAGGGTTTACGTTTCCTTATTTAATGGATGAAGGACAAAAAATATATCCGCAATATGGTGCTACAAAAACACCGCATGTATATGTATTACAAAAAACAAACAAAGGGAATATAGTTAAGTATATAGGTGCTATTGATGATAATTATAAAGATGCAGCTTTAGTAAATACAAAGTATGTAGAAAATGCTGTAGATGCCCTTCTTGGAGGAAAAGAAATTAAAGACACTAAAACAAGAGCAATAGGTTGCACTATTAAAATTAAGAAATAATTAAGAGTTTGTGTAACATTTCAATTTTTATTTCGTCTATATAATATATCCTAAAGAAATGTTAATTTCTTATTAGACTGAAGTATGAATCGTTTTCTCATTTTTCTTTTTATGGTTTCAATTGTATCTAATTATAGTTGTAAAGAAAACCAATCATCAAGTGACATTGAAATTGTTACTCCTGAAGAAATGAATCAAATTTCTGAGATTGAAGATACACAACTTATAGATGTGAGTACATCTGAAGAATTCAAAGAAGACCATATAGAGAATTTTCAAAACATAGATTATTCATCACCTAATTTTGATCAAGAGATTAAAAAACTTGACAAAACCAAACCTGTTTTGGTGTATTGCAAATCTGGAAATCTTAGTAGTAAATGTGTAGCTAAGATGAAGCAAAAAGGATTTGTAAAAGTTTACGATTTAGATAGCGATATTGCCAAATGGAAATTTCAAGATCTTGATGGCAAAACAAACCCTTAATAAGCTATAAATAACGTTTAAAAAGTATATAAAATCTTCAAATTTAGCAAGTCTATCTATACGATAGATTTTTTTATTTATACTAAAATCCGTCTTGGTAAATAAAAACCCATATTGGGACACTAATTGTGTTACTTCGTCCTAATATACTTGCATTAAAAATGATTATTTGTTTACTTGTACTAGTAAATTAGTTTTACTTCATTCAATTAATTGTTTTTTAGCTCTATTTATTATTCACAAAAAACACCTACTTATTTTATTAAATAAAGTGTTATACAATAGTTGTATAGCAATATTACTAACCAAAATATTTTATTATGATTAAAAAATGTAATTCATTATTATTAATGGTAGCCATAGTTTTTGGGACTATGTTTACCGCTAATGCACAAGATGACTCTTCATACCAAATGTGGGAGAGTATTACTTTAACACCTGATAATTCTAAGCTTAAAGTATTAGCAGAGAATATGAGAAAGCATAACCAGAAATATCACAAATCAGGAGTACATAAAGCAACGGTTTTCAATATTACTACTGGACCAAACGCTGGGAAGATTGTTTGGGAAATGGGACCATTAACCTTTGCCGATTTAGATACACGACCA
>CAZQBE010000206.1:0-4848 GCA_964591595.1 uncultured Flavobacteriaceae bacterium | reverse complement strand
ACTGTTGATTATCAAATTGCTGAAAACGATAAAACCTCAAAAGAGCTCCTATTAAAACTTGAAAAAAGCAAAGCACTTCCAACTATAAATGCTTTTGTTAACGGTGTTTATGATGGCTATAACGATAATTTCAAGTTTTTAAAAAAAGAACAACAATGGCTTGGTTCTTCATTATTTGGATTAAACGTTAATATTCCAATATTTAGTTCACTTGGGAGAAGTGCAGCTACACAGCGTGCAAAAATTAATCTTGAAAAAGCAAAGGAAGATTTAACCGAGACTGAACAAAAATTGAAGCTTCAAATTGCAACAGCTAAAAGTGATTACCAATTCGCTATTGAAGATTACGTTAACAAAAAACAAAACTTAAACTTAGCTGAACGTATAGAGAAAAAAAATCAAACAAAGTTTTTTGAGGGAATTGCTTCTAGTTTTGAATTAAGACAAGCGCAAACCCAATTATATAGTTCTCAACAAGACTATTTACAAGCTATGCTCAATGTAATTAATAAAAAAGCAGCACTCGAAACTGTACTAAATGAAATTCCAA
Source organism: uncultured Flavobacteriaceae bacterium (assembly GCA_964591595.1). Lineage (GTDB taxonomy): Bacteria > Bacteroidota > Bacteroidia > Flavobacteriales > Flavobacteriaceae > JAADHG01. Next base: position 4,298 of record CAZQBE010000206.1, on the reverse strand, counting down.
AAAACTAATCAGTTAAAAAATAAAAGACTCATGAAAAATATATTCATAATACTAATAACGGCTCTCGTTTTATCTTCTTGTGGAGAAAATAAAAATCAATCTGTAGAAGATATCCTAGCGTCCAATAATTTGGAGCAAATTCGAAAAAAGAAATCCGAATTAGATATCGAAAAACAAAAACTTTCTTCAGAGCTCAAACAACTTGAAGCTAAAATTAAGGAATTAGACCCTCAAGAAAAAATTCCATTAGTAACAACTTTTGCCATTAATGAAGATGTTTTTAACCACTATATAGAGCTACAAGGTAATGTAAGCACCAAACAAAATTTGGTTATTTATCCTGAATTCTCCGGATTTCTTTCTCATGTTTATGTAAAAGAAGGGCAACACGTTTCTAAAGGACAAGTCTTAGGAAAAATTGACGATGGTGGTTTAAGCCAGCAAGTAGCGCAATTGCAAATTCAAGTAGATTTAGCAAAAACTACTTTTGAGCGTCAGGAGCGTCTTTGGAATCAAAAAATTGGAAGTGAAATTCAATATTTGCAAGCTAAATCAAGTTACCAATCTCAGCAAAAAGCAGTTAATCAATTACAAAAACAAGTTGATAAAACAATTGTTCGAGCTCCTTTTTCTGGTACAATAGACGATGTTATTACCGAACAAGGAAGTGTTGTAGCACCAGGACAATCACAACTATTCAGAATTGTGAACCTAAAAAACATGTATATAGAAGTTGATGTGCCAGAACGTTATATATCAAATGTTGTGTCTGGAAAAGATGTTCAGGTAAATTTTCCAATTCTTGGAAAAACAATGGATGCTAAAATACGCCAAGCAGGAAATTTTATTAATCCTGCAAACCGAACTTTTAAAATTGAAGTTCCTGTACCTAATAAAGATAAATCCATTAAACCAAACCTTACAGCAAAACTTAAAATAAACGACTATACAAATCCAAAAGCAATGCTAATACCTCAAAATGTTATATCTGAAAATGCTCAGGGACAACAGTATGTTTATACAATAATTAATAAAGACAATAATAAAGCTAAAGCACAACGTGTAATTATTAAAACAGGGAAAACACAAGGGGACTACATAGAAGTACTTTCTGGTTTACTACACGGCAATGAAATTATTAATGAAGGCGCAAGAAGTGTTAAAGATGGACAAGAAGTGAAAATTCTTGTTGGTGAATAGAGGTTAGTTTTTTAGAGATTAGACCATAATATTAATACAAAAATAATTATGAAAGATTTAAGATTTAAGTTCGAAGATTTAAAAGTATATCAAAAAGCTCTCGATTTTGTTGATTTTGCCTACGATGTTTCAGATAAATTTCCTAATACTGAACGTTATGGCTTAATTTCTCAATTTACAAGAGCTTCTCTCTCTATCACACTGAATATTGCTGAAGGTTCGGCTGATACAGATAAGCAATTCAATAGGTTTTTGCAAATGGCTTTAGATTCTTTAAACGAATGTGTGGTTTGTTCTACTGTTGCTAAAAGACGAAATTACATTACAAAGGCGCTTGATTATGACGTGAGGTTAAAACTTGTTGAATTATCAAAAATGATAACAAGTCTTAAAAAATATCTTAATAATAAAAACAATTCTAATCTCTAACCTCTAAAAACTAATGACTAACAAAATTAATAAAGAGTTTGGGTTATCCTCTTGGGCTATCAACAATAAAACAACAATGTATGTGTTAATTGCAGTAATATTTGTTCTTGGAACTGGAGCTTATTTTAGCATGCCCAGAGAAAACTTTCCAGAAATAAAAGAAACCAAAATTTACATTAGCTCTATCTATCCTGGGAATACTGCTGAAGACATTGAAAAACTAATTACCGATCCTATTGAGGATAAGTTAAAAACGGTAAGTAATGTGGTTGAAATAACCTCTACATCTCAGGAAGATTATTCCATGGTGGTTGTAGAATTTGATGAAAATATAAGCGTTGAAGCCGCCAAACAAAAAGTAAAAGATGAAGTTGATTCTGAAACATCTAGTGAAGATTGGCCAACATTTAATAATGCCAAAGTAGAACCAAATGTGTTTGATTTAAGTATGTCTGAAGAAATTCCAATACTTAACATTAACATCTCTGGAGATTACCCAGTAGATAAGTTGAAAGAGTTTGGTGAATATCTTGAAGACGAAATTGAAGGACTTCAAGAAATAAAGCAAGTAGATATTCGTGGTGCTCAAGACAAAGAAGTAGAAGTTGCTGTAGATATTTACAAAATGATGGCTGCTCAAGTAAGTTTTGACGATATCATTAACACGATTAACAGAGAAAACATGACCATGTCTGCGGGTAACTTAATTACAAGCGGACAACGCCGTACCATTAGGATTATAGGAGAAATTGAATCGCCTAAAGAATTGGAAAACTTTGTTGTAAAATCAGAGAAAGGAAGTTCCATTTATCTTAGAGATGTTGCAGAAGTAACCTTTAAAGATGAAGACAAAACCACATATGCAAGAGAATTTGGGGCTCCTGTTGTGATGCTCGATGTAAAAAAACGTGCTGGGAAAAATATGGTTGCAGCCGCAGAGCAAATTCAGATTATTGTACATAATGCCATCGCCAATGTATTCCCTCCAGATCTAAAAGTGACTATTGCGAATGACCAATCCTCAAAAACTATTGGTCAGGTTGATGATTTGGTAAACAACATCATTTTTGGGATTATTTTAGTAGTTACCGTATTAATGTTCTTTTTAGGCTTTAAAAACGCCTTATTTGTTGGGTTCGCCATCCCAATGTCTATGTTTATGTCTCTTATGATTTTAAATACTTTAGGCTATACTATGAATACCATGATTCTTTTTGGGCTAATTATGGGGCTTGGTATGCTAGTAGATAATGGTATTGTTGTGGTAGAAAATGTTTATCGTTTAATGAGTGAGGGTATGCCTCGTATTGAAGCCGCAAAAAAGGGAATAGGAGAAATCGCTTTTCCTATAATTATATCAACAGCAACCACAGTAGCAGCATTTATTCCTTTGGGGCTATGGCCAGGAGTTATGGGTCAATTTATGATATATTTCCCAGTAACGTTATCTGTCGTATTAGGATCATCATTATTTGTCGCTATTTTCTTTAACTCTGTTTTAGTTTCACAATTTATGACTACAGAAGATAAGAATATGCCTTTAAAGCGCATTGTAATCATCTCTTTGGTTGTTGCTACAATTGGATTTTTAATTTTGTTAATTGGAGGCGAATACAGAGCTATTGGAAGCATTATGATATTTACAGCAATTATGCTTTGGGTATATCGCTTGTTTTTACGAAAATGGGCAAATCACTTTCAAACAAAAACCCTTCCAAGATTAGAACGTTTTTATGAACGGATAATACGCGCATCATTACATGGGAAAAAGCCTGTATTAATTTCTATTGGAACTTTTGTATTACTTATAGCTGCCTTTGTTGGTTTTGGAGCTTCGATTGATAGCAAGCGTACTAAAATAGAATTCTTTCCAAGTAATAGACCAAATCAAATTATTGTATATATAGAGTATCCTGAGGGTACAGATATTAAAAAAACCAATGCTATTACTAAAGATATTGAAGGGCGTGTTTATGATATTATAAATCAAGACGCTTATAAAGATGGTGATTATAATTTCCTAACCGAAAGTGCCGTCTCACAAGTAGGTGAAGGTGCAGGAAACCCACAAACTGATAGTGGTTCTGCTGCCGAAATGCCTCATCGCGGAAAAATTACAGCAACTATGCGGGAGTTTAAATTTAGAAGAGGGGCAGATAGTGAGGCGCTTCTTAAAAAGGTACAAGACGCGTTAAAAGATGTTTATGCCGGTGTTACTATCTCTGTAGAAAAAGATGATGTTGGTCCGCCTGCTGGATACCCTATTAATATAGAGATTGAGGGTGACGATTATGCTGAATTGATTGTTACTGCCGAAAAAATGAAGGATTTTATCAATTCTAAAAATATTCAAGGAATTGAAGAGTTAAAAATAGATGTCAATAAATCTAAACCTTCAATGCAAGTTCATGTAGATCGTAAAAAGGCTGGTGAACTTGGAGTTACAGCTGGACAAGTTGGACAACAGCTACGTAATGCTATTTTTGGTGCTAAAGCAGGTATTTATAAAGAAGATGGTGAAGATTATGATATTTATGTGCGCTTTAATGAGGAAAATAGATATAATACTAGCGCTATTTTTAATCAGAAAATTACATTTAGAGATCAAGCCTCAGGAAAAATTAAGGAAATTCCTATATCTGCCGTTGCCAAACAAAATAATACTTCTG
>CAZQBE010000205.1:0-4862 GCA_964591595.1 uncultured Flavobacteriaceae bacterium | reverse complement strand
ATTTATATATATTAAATGTAATACAAACCGATTGCCACGACTTTAAAAAGTCTCGCAATGACAAAAAAACAAATTAATAAGATTCCCTCTCGATAGCTATCGGATTCGAGGGAATGCATAAAAAAACATTCAATGAAAAACGTTGCAGTTATTGGAGCAGGAACTATGGGAAATGGTATTGCCCATACATTTGCACAGAGCGGATTTAAAGTACAATTAATTGATGTTAATGGAGCAGCACTCAAACGAGGATTGGGTACTATTACTAAAAATTTAGATAGAATGGTAGCCAAAGAAAGAATATCTGAGGCTCAAAAAGAAGAAACTCTTGGCAACATCACCACTTTTACAAATATTACCGAAGGTGTTGAATACGCTAGCTTAGTTATTGAAGCCGCTACTGAAAATTTAGATTTAAAGCTTAAGATTTTTAAACAACTGGATACCGATTGTCCAGACGATACTATTTTGGCAACCAATACGTCTTCCATTTCAATTACACAAATAGCAGCAGTAACGTCTAGACCAGAAATGGTAATTGGCATGCATTTTATGAACCCTGTACCAATTATGAAATTGGTAGAGATAATTCGTGGTTATAATACAAGTGATACCATTACTAATACTATTATGGAAATGTCTCGAACATTAGGAAAAATACCTGTAGAAGTTAATGATTATCCTGGATTTGTGGCAAATAGAATATTAATGCCAATGCTTAACGAATCTATTGAAACCCTATATAATGGTGCTGCAGGTGTGCAAGAAATTGATATGGTTATGAAATTAGGTATGGTACATCCTATGGGACCTTTACAGCTCGCCGACTTTATTGGTTTAGATATATGCTTATCCATCTTAAACGTGATGTATGATGGCTTTAAAAACCCTAAATATGCACCTTGTCCACTGTTGGTAAACATGGTAAGAGCAGGGAAATTAGGTGTGAAATCTGGTGAAGGGTTTTATGATTATTCTGAAAGTAGAAAAGCAGAAAAAGTTGCGGAACAATTTTTATAGTTTTTTAGTTTGGCAAAAATAAATCCATTTAAAGCTGTACGTCCAACACGAGATAAAGTAAGCCTTGTGGCATCACGCTCATATCAGAGTTATACGCAATCTGAACTTGAAGCACGCTTGGACTATAATCCGTTTTCCTTTTTACATATCATTAATCCAGGGTACAAATATGAAAAAGAAATTACTGGCAAAGAGTGTTACAGCTTGGTAAAAAATAGATATTTAGAATTTAAAGAAGATGGTATTTTTGTTCAGGATAAAACACCTAGTTATTATATTTATAAAATAATTGATAGAGATAAAAATGAATATAATGGTATCATTGCAGCTACCAGTACTGAAGATTATGAAAACGATATTATAAAAAAGCATGAAGAAACAATTGAATATCGTGAACAAGTCTTTAAAGATTATTTAAAAACCGTAGGTTTTAATGCAGAGCCTGTACTTTTAACTTACCCTGATAATTATACCATAGGAAAAATAATTTCCAAAACTCAAAAAGACAGAGCCGAGTTTGAATTTACAACAACTTATAGAGATACTCATTACCTTTGGAAATTAAATGATAGCAAAAATATAGATGTTCTCAAAAATGAGTTTAAAAAAATACAGACCATTTATATTGCTGATGGACATCATCGTTCAGCATCATCAAACCGATTGGCTAAATTATTACAAAAAGAAAATAACAATCATAAAGGAAATGAACCCTATAATTTCTTTATGAGTTATTTAATTCCTGAATCTAATTTAAAAATATCTGAGTTCAACCGTTTGATTAAGGATTTAAACGGATTGAATAAGGAAGAATTTTTAATACAACTTGACACCATGTATCGTATTGAAAATAGAGGAAATATATTGTATAAACCTTCAAAGAAGCATCATTTTAGTATGTATCTTGATGGTGAATTCTATTCGTTATATTTGCGAAAATCCCATTTTGAGATTAATAATGCTTTAGATGCTTTAGACACGCAAATTTTATTCAAAACGATATTAGAACCTATTTTAGGAATCATAGATTTAAGAAATAATCAACGTATAGATTATTCGTATGGAAAAAATGATTTAGTAACTATTAAAAGCAAAATTGATAGTGGTGCTTTTGAAGTTGGTTTTGGCTTAGTCCCTATTACCATAGACCAATTAAAATCTATTGCAGATGAAGGCTTAACCATGCCTCCTAAAAGCACCTATATTGAACCTAAATTACGAAGTGGAGTAACGATTTATGAATTTTAAAATGAGCATAAAACAAAACCTAAATAACATACTTTCTCAGCTCCCAGAGCACGTCACTTTGGTAGCTGTTTCTAAAACCAAACCCATAAGTGATATTTTAGAAGCATATAGTACAGGCCATCAGATTTTTGGAGAAAACAAAATCCAAGAAATGGTTGAGAAGTATACGCAATTACCAAAAAATATACAATGGCATATGATAGGTCATGTACAACGCAATAAGGTAAAGTATATGGCATCCTTTGTGAGTTTAATTCATGGCGTAGATAATTTTAAACTACTCAAAGAAATAAACAAACAAGCCCATAAAAATAATAGAGTTATTGATTGTTTATTTCAAATAAAAATTGCTGATGAAGACTCTAAATTTGGAATGACTGTACAAGAAGCTTCAGAAATATTACAGTCTCAAGAGTTTTTGGAATTAGAACATATTAGAGTCATTGGTCTTATGGGAATGGCAACCTTTACTGATGATAAAACACAAATAAAACGAGAATTCGAATATCTTAAAGCAACTTTTGATAATTTAAAAACACTGAATACTATAAACTGTAAATTGCAAACTATATCAATGGGTATGAGTAGTGATTATAAATTGGCCATAGATTGCGGAAGCACCATGATTCGTGTTGGAAGTAGTATATTTGGAGAGCGAAATTATTCAATTTAATATTATATATCATATTGAGCGCAGTCGAAATATCTATTTTATTTTTCTATTAGATTCTTCACTTTGTTCAGAATGACAAAATTCTTAACTTTTAACTTTTAATTCAAACACTATTTATGCAATACTAGACATAGAAACCACTGGTGGGAAATACAATGAAGAAGGTATCACAGAAATTGCAATCTATAAATTTGATGGCCATGAGGTAATTGACCAATTTATTACGCTTACTAATCCAGAGCGCGACATTCAACCTTTTGTAGTGAACCTAACAGGTATTAACAATAACATGTTGCGCAACGCACCAAAATTCTATGAAATTGCAAAACGTATTGTGGAGATTACAAAAGGCTGTATTATTGTTGCTCATAATGCACAGTTTGATTTTAGAATACTTAGAACAGAATTTAAGCGCCTAGGATACGATTTTAGCCGTGAAACATTGTGTACTGTAGAGTTAGCAAAAGATTTAATTCCTGGGCAAAACTCATATAGTTTAGGTAAACTAACACGGTCGTTGGGAATTCCCGTTAGTGACAGGCATAGAGCTTCTGGAGATGCATTAGCAACTGTTACGCTATTTAAAATGCTTTTAGCGAAAGACTTGGATAAAAAAATTATTCAAGAGTCTATTCGGTTAGAGCCAAAATACCAAATGGAGCCTCGCCTTTTGGATATTATAGAAGCCTTACCTTCAATTACAGGTGTGTATTATATGCACAAAGCAGATGGTGAAATTATATATATTGGAAAAAGTAGAAATATTCGAAAACGCGTCAATCAGCATTTTACCAGCTCTAATCCAAAATCAAAAAAAATACAATTACAAGTTGCAACAGTAACTTACGAAGATACTGGAAGTGAACTTGTAGCATTACTAAAAGAAAGTGAAGAGATAAAGCGCAATAAGCCTATTTTTAATCGTGCCTTAAAGCGCAATATATTCTCTCATGGGCTGTTTAGTTTTACAGACACAAATGGTTATATCAATTTAAAAGTGGCAAGAGTAAATGGTAAAGAAACGCCAATTACTACTTTTTCTAATTTAAAAAGTGCTAAAAGCTTTATTAATAAAGCTACTATTGAAAATAATTTATGTCAAAAATTAACTGGATTACATAATAAAAATGGAAGTTGTTTCAATTATGATATAAAGCAATGTTTTGGGGCTTGTATTTTGGAAGAGCCTCAAACTGATTATAACAAACGTGTTACCAAAATTATTGATAAACATAGTTTTGATAATCATAGTATGGTAATTATTGATCGTGGTCGAGCACCAGATGAGCGAAGTGCAATACTTATTGAAAATGGTGAATATAAAGGGTTTGGGTTTTACAATCTTAATTATCAAATTAATAATATAGATGTTTTACAATCTATTATTACTAGGATGGAACATAACAAAGACACACAGCATATAATTCAAAGCTATTTAAGACGAAATAAAAAACTTAAAATTGTAAATTTATAAAAATGAAAAAAATATTTTTTCTACTTCTACTACTTATTATTTTAATTAAAACAAATGCTCAATCTAACTTTAATAGTAATTCATTTGAAGTCTCAAAAAGTGATTTGGAAACTAATGTATATGCAAAAGATTCTACAGCAAATGCTTTAGTGATTTACGAATATGGAAAAAGTTATATTGACTATGAAACTTATGGTCTAGTAACCAATGTAAAAAGAAAAATAAAGATACTTAATAATGAAGGAAATAAAAATGCATCTGTTAAGATATACTTGTATAATAATAAATTAAAAAAAGAAAAGATTAAACAAATTGTAGCTTCAACTCATAACTTAAAAAATGGTAATATTGTTAAAACAACTCTCAAAAAAAGCGGAATATTTGAAGAACTCTATAATGACAATAATACTATTGTAAAGTTTACTATGCCAAATATCCATCCTGGAT
>CAZQBE010000204.1:0-4878 GCA_964591595.1 uncultured Flavobacteriaceae bacterium | reverse complement strand
AATATAACGATGAGGACACCACTGTAGAAATTGGTAATAATGTCACTATACGCGAATGTGTTACCATAAATAGAGGAACGACGGATAAAATGAAAACGGTGATTGGAGACAATTGCCTTATAATGGCATATTGCCATATTGCACACGATTGCGTAGTTGGAAATAATTGCATTTTTTCAAATAATAGCACATTGGCTGGTCATATTACAGTTGGAGACCATGTTATTCTTGCAGGAATGACAGCTGTTCATCAATTTTGCTCCATTGGTAATCACGCATTTGTTACTGGTGGAACTTTAGTGCGTAAAGATGTACCACCATATGTTAAAGCAGGTCGAGAACCTATAGCCTATGTTGGAATTAATTCTGTTGGTTTGCGTCGTAGAGGGTTCAATTCAGATAAAATTAGAGAAATTCAAAACATTTATAGATTACTCTATCAAAGAAACTATAACAATACTCAAGCTTCAGAAATTATTGAAGCAGAAATGGAAGCCACTCCAGAGCGAGACGAAATTTTACAGTTTATAAAGAATTCGCATCGTGGCATAATGAAAGGATATTTTAAATTAAAATAAAAAAATGGCAAATACTTCAGATATAAGAAATGGATTGTGTATTAAATACAACCACGATATTTATAAAATTATTGAATTTCTACATGTAAAACCTGGTAAAGGTCCGGCATTTGTAAGAACAAAAATGAAAAGTGTAACCACTGGAAAAGTTTTAGATAACACATTTTCTGCAGGACATAAAATTGATGAAGTTAGGGTAGAAACTCATAAATTTCAATACTTATATCCAGAAGGAGACATGTTTCATTTTATGAATGTAGAGGATTATAACCAAATAATGCTAAATAAAAGTGCTATTGATAATCCTGGATTATTGAAAGAAGGAGAAATAGTTACAGTTATTATCAATTCTGAAGATAATATGCCGCTTTCTGTTGATATGCCTGCAAGTGTAATTCTTGAAGTTACTGCTACAGAACCTGGTGTAAAAGGAAATACAGCAACCAATGCCACTAAGCCAGCAACAGTTGAAACAGGCACTACGGTTATGGTACCTTTATTTATTAATGAAGGTGATAAAATAAAAGTTGAAACTGAAAAGGGAACTTATAAAGAACGTATTAAGGCGTAATTACTTAGTCTGATGAAATTTCCTAAGCCACAAACCCTAAAACAAATTGCAAATCTTATTGATTGTGAATTTATAGGAAATGAAGATTTTCCTGTTCTTGGTATGAATGAAATTCACGTTGTAACATCTGGGGATATTGTGTTTGTTGATCATTCTAAATACTATGACAAAGCTTTAGAATCTAAGGCTACAATTGTATTAATTAACAAAGTTGTAGATTGTCCACAAGGTAAAGCACTTTTAATCTCCAACGACCCATTTAGAGATTTTAATAAGCTTACAACTTATTTTAAACCGTTTCAGTCATCAAATAATTCTATTTCCGTTAGTGCCATAGTTGGTAAAAATACAGTTATTCAACCCAATTGTTTTGTTGGAAATAACGTTGTAATTGGCGACAATTGTGTTATACATTCTAATGTTAGTATTTATGATGATACTATTATCGGTAACAATGTTATTATACATGCGAATGCAGTTTTAGGTGCCAGTGCTTTTTACTATAAAAATAGACCAGAAGGATTTGATCAACTTAAATCTGGTGGAAGAGTTGTTATTGAAAATAATGTCGATTTAGGAGCATCGTGTACTATTGATAGAGGTGTCACCGGAGATACTATCATTGGAGAAGGTTCTAAATTAGATAATCAAATTCAAATTGGACACGATACTGTAATAGGAAAAAAATGTCTTATTGCTTCACAAGTAGGAATTGCTGGTTGTTCAGTGATTGAAGATGAAGTAACTATTTGGGGACAAGTAGGAATAACAAGTGGTGTTACCATAGGTTCTAAAGCAGTTATCTCAGCCAAAGCTGGAGTAAGTAAGTCTTTAGAAGGTGGAAAGAGTTATTTTGGTATTCCAGCTGATGATTTTAGGTCTAAATACAAAGAAATTGCAGCCATACGCAAGATTCCAGATATTTTAGAAAAATTGAAGAAACAAGAAGAAAAAAAATCTTAATGATTTCTATAAATAAACTATGAATTAGCTTTAAAAACCGAATTCATTAAATTACTTTTGTCCAGCTTAATAAATCAATTTAAATAAACTCAAATGAGCGTTTTAGTAAATAAAGATTCCAAAATAATAGTACAAGGATTTACAGGAAGTGAAGGTACATTTCATGCTACTCAAATGATAGCGTATGGAACTAATGTTGTTGGAGGTGTTACCCCAGGAAAAGGTGGTCAAACACATTTAGATAAACCCGTTTTTAATACCGTTGAAGATGCCGTTAATAAAGTTGGAGCAGACACTACCATAATTTTTGTACCACCTGCATTTGCTGCAGATGCTATTATGGAAGCTGCTGACGCTGGAATTAAAGTAATTATTACTATTACTGAAGGAATTCCTGTAGCTGACATGATTAAAGCTTCTGATTATATAAAAGATAAAGCGTGTCGTTTAATAGGTCCTAATTGTCCTGGAATAATTACTCCAGGAGAAGCAAAAGTGGGTATCATGCCAGGGTTTGTATTTAAAAAAGGTAAAGTTGGAATTATATCAAAATCTGGAACATTAACATATGAAGCTGCAGATCAAGTAGTGAAGCAAGGTTTGGGAATTACTACTGCAATTGGTATTGGTGGAGACCCAATTATTGGAACCACTACAAAAGAAGCTGTTGAGCTATTTGTTAACGACTCAGAAACGGAGTGTATAGTTATGATTGGCGAAATTGGAGGACAACTTGAAGGAGATGCTGCGCAATGGTATAAAGCGAGTGGTAGTAAAAAGCCGGTAATAGGTTTTATAGCTGGTGAAACTGCACCTGCTGGTCGTACGATGGGACACGCTGGTGCAATTGTTGGCGGAAGTGATGATACTGCACAAGCAAAGAAACGGATTTTAAGAGATTGTGGGATTCATGTTGTTGAATCTCCTGCCGAAATTGGTAAAAAAGTAGCTGAAGTTTTAGCTTAAGAATAATGGATACTGTTAAAAACCTCACAAGAATTTGTGAGGTTTTTTTATTTCATACAACTTGTATTTCCTATATTTGATTTACAACTAATCATGTCATAAAACCATCAAAAAATAATAAACAGAGACACATGAAACTATTAGAAGGAAAAACAGCAATAATAACTGGTGCTAGCAGAGGAATAGGCAAAGGTATTGCCAAAGTTTTTGCAGAGCAAGGCGCTAATGTTGCATTTACCTATAGCGCTTCTGTTGAAGCAGCAAAAGTACTAGAGAAAGAATTGAATGCTCTTGGTGTTAAAGCAAAAGGCTATCAAAGTAATGCTGCAGATTTTCAACAAGCTCAAGATTTAGCCACAGAAGTATTGAAAGAATTTGGTAGCATAGATGTACTAATTAATAATGCAGGAATTACTAAAGATAATCTCTTAATGCGTATTAGCGAAGAAGATTTTGATAAAGTAATTGAAGTAAATCTAAAGTCTGTATTTAATCTTACCAAAGCAATTATTCGTCCAATGATGAAACAGCGCAAGGGTTCTATTATAAATATGAGTTCGGTTGTTGGTGTTAAAGGAAATGCTGGTCAAACCAATTACGCAGCTTCTAAAGCTGGAATAATTGGTTTTTCTAAGTCTGTAGCTTTAGAATTGGGATCTCGCAATATTAGAAGCAATGTAATCGCACCAGGATTTATTGAAACAGAAATGACAGCAAAACTAGATGAAGCAACTGTTGATGGTTGGCGAAAAGCAATTCCTTTAAAACGTGGTGGTACTCCAGAAGATATTGCTAATGCATGTGTGTTTTTAGCAAGTGATATGGCTTCATATATTACAGGGCAGACATTAAATGTAGATGGAGGAATGCTTACTTAATCAATTTTTGTCATTTCCTTGAAGAAGAGAATCTATACAATCAAAATTAAATATATTTATGAGTTCAGAAACTCTAATCTATATAATTTTAGCTGGAATAGCAGCGCTTTTGTTAGTGCTGTTTCAATATTTGTATAAATCTAAGAAAAGCAAGTTAAATATAAGTTTTGCTGTGTTACGATTTGTGTCAATTTTTGCAATACTATTGCTAATTATCAATCCCAAATTTGAAAAAGTTACGTTTTATAATGAAAAATCTAATCTTGTTATTGCTATAGATAATTCTGAATCCATTCAACATTTAAATCAGGTTGACAACACAAAGCAATTATTAAAGACTATTGAAAATGATGCACAGTTAAATGAACATTTCAATATTGTATATTATAAGTTTGGAAATAGTTTTGAAACTATAGATTCACTCAGTTTTAATGATTCTCAAACCAATTTGGCTAGTGTTTTTAATGATTTGTCTCAAATCTATAAAAACACAACAAGCCCAACACTATTAATCACAGATGGAAACCAAACCTATGGGAGTGATTACGAATTTGTATCGCAAAACTATAAACAAGTCGTATTTCCAATTATTCTTGGTGACACAACTACTTATTCAGATATTAAAATAAAGCAACTGAATGTTAATAAGTACGCTTATTTAAAAAATAAATTTCCTGTTGAAATTATTACTGTTTACAACGGGAATACAAATGTAAATTCACAATTAAAAGTCACTTTAAATAGCACCTTAGTTTTTAGACAAAAAATTAATTTTTCAAAGACTCAAAATTCGCAAACCATTAACTTTGCATTGCCAGCAAATAAAGTTGGTGTAAACAGTTATGTAGCAAAACTCACTCCTATAGAGAATGAAAAAAATACGATTAATAACACGAAACCGTTCGCTGTCGATATAATAGAT
>CAZQBE010000203.1:0-4879 GCA_964591595.1 uncultured Flavobacteriaceae bacterium | reverse complement strand
ATAAAAATATCACTAGCACTTGGCACAAGCTCATTAAAATGATTTACTTGGGCTTTACTTGTAAGAAACGAAAGTAAATCGTTTGATGATTCGGAAGGGGGAAGCTTTATGTTCAGCTTTAAATCGTTATTTAAAGATTTAAAATTAGCCGGAGCCGTTTCAAATTTTTCGCTTATAATTTGCGTCAATTGTGTATCATTATTAGCAACTAAACCAACTTCGAATGTATTAGTTTTATATTGCCGCTTAATATCTTGTAATTTACCATCAAGAATTTTATTCGACTTATGAATTAAAGCAATGTGGTCGCATAATTCTTCAACCGATTCCATGCGATGGGTTGCAAAAATAACTGTGGCTCCTTCTTCTCTTAATTGTAAAATTTGGTCTTTTATAAGGTTTGCGTTTATAGGATCGAAGCCAGAAAAGGGTTCATCAAAAATCAATAATTTGGGTTGGTGTAAAACGGTAACCACAAACTGAATTTTTTGCGCCATACCTTTAGAAAGCTCCTGAATTTTTTTATTCCACCAATCGCCAATCTCCAATTTTTCAAACCAAAATTTAAGTCGCTTTTTTGCCTCGACCTTACTCAAGCCTTTTAATTGTGCAAGATATAAAACCTGCTCACCAACTTTCATAGACTTATACAAACCACGTTCTTCTGGCAAATATCCAATATCTTGAATATGATGAGCTTCCAATGGCTCGCCATCAAGTAATACATTACCTGTATCAGGCATTGTAATCTGGTTTATGATTCTAATAAGGGTTGTTTTTCCTGCGCCATTAGGACCTAAAAGTCCAAAAATGCTTCCTTTTGGAACTTCGATTGAAACATTGTTTAACGCTTTAAAATCTCCGAAATTTTTAGAGACCGAATTGGCCACTAATAAGTTATTCACACGCTTTAAATTTTAATATTATTATATACATCACAAAATTGAGAACGCGTGTAGCCACAACGTCCTTACATTAAAACTTTTTGTGTTTTAAAATAGGTTTTGTAAAGATATTAAATGTTACATCAACTTCTAATTTTTTATATAGAAATGCATAAAAAACAAAACCCAACCTTAAAAATTTAAGGATGGGAAAAATTGCTATGAAAAAGAAAAATTACCACTAACACACATTAGTGGTAATTCAAATATAATGTTTTTTCTTAAATAAATCTTAAAATTGAAAGAATTCTTTAATAACGCGGCTTGACTAAAGAATTTATTTACAAATCATTCTTTCTTTAATAACATATGTTAAGAAAACATGTCTTTTACTTTTTCAAAAAAGGAACGATCTGTACTTTCTGGTTTAGGTACAAAGTGTTCATCATCTCTATTATTTTCAAAAAACTCTCGTTGTTGTTTGTTAAGCGTTTTAGGTGTCCACACATTTATATGCACTAGTAAATCACCTTTACCATAACCATTTATACTAGGAATTCCTTTTCCGCGTAATCGTAAAATCTTACCAGACTGTACTCCTGCTTCTATTTTTATACGTACTTTCCCTGTTACGGTATCTATTTCTTTTGAAGTTCCTAAAACAGCATCTGGAAGGCTTACATACAAATCGTAGTGTAAATTATCGCCTTCACGTTGTAATTTTGGATGATTTATTTCTTGAATAGCAACCAATAAATCTCCTGATACGCCATTACCAGGAGCTTCATTTCCTTTTCCAGATACCTTTAATTGCATACCATCTACAACACCTGCTGGAATTTTTATTGATACTGTTTCTTCTGCAATAATTAGTCCTTGTATATCCGCATCAGCAGGTTTTTTATCTATAATTTGTCCAGCACCACCACAAGTATTACAAGGTGCCGACGTTTGCATTCTTCCTAATATAGTATTTGCTACTCTTGTAACCTGTCCTGCACCATTACAAGTCGTACAAGTTTTATAAGTCGTACCTTTAGCCTGCTTTTTGCGTTTTACTTTTATTTTTTTCTCAACACCATTAGCAATTTCCTCTAAGGTTAATTTTACTCTTATACGTAAGTTACTCCCTTTTACAACGCGTTGTCTTTGACCGCCAAAGCCACCAAAACCACCTCCGCCACTAAAAGCACCACCAAAAATATCTCCAAACTGGCTGAATATATCGTCCATATTCATACCGCCACCACCAAAACCACCCGAGCCATCAAAAGCTTGGTGGCCAAACTGATCGTAACGTGCTTTTTTATCTGAATCACTCAATACTTCGTAGGCTTCAGCAGCTTGCTTAAATTTCTCTTCAGCTTCTTTATCGTTTGGATTTTTATCAGGATGATATTTTAGTGCCTTTTTACGATATGCCTTTTTAATTTCAGCCGCAGTTGCATTTTTACTTATTTTTAGAACATCGTAGTAATCTTGTTTTGCCATATGCTTTATTATTGTCCGATAATAACTTTAGGAAATCGAATAACTTTATCGCCTAAAGCATATCCTTTTTCAATAACGTCTATAATTTTTCCTTTAAACTTCTTACTTGGCGCTGGAATTTGTGTTACAGCCTCATGATTGTCTGCGTTAAACACATCTCCTTTTTTTACTTTAATTTGCGATAATCCCTTTTGCTCTAAACTTGTTAGCAGTTTTTGATAAATAAGCAAAACCCCTTTTCTTAAATCTTCAGCTTCTTTATCTTCTTCAATATGATTTAAAGCCCGCTCAAAATCGTCTAATACTGGCAATAATGACTTTATTACATCTTCACTTGCCGTTTTAAACAATTCAATACGTTCTCTAGTAGTTCGTTTTTTATAGTTTTCAAACTCTGCAAACAATCTTAAAAATTTATCTTTTTCTTTTTGTAATTCGTCTTGTAATTTCTCGGCTTCTGAACGTGCATCAACATCTTCCACCACGGTTTCGGGTGTCGCCTCCATTTGCTCTTCCAAAGTCTCCTTTAGTTTCTCTTTTTTGCTCATTCTATATTGAACTTTAATTTTAAACGTTTTAGTTTTACTAAACAGTTGGCAAAAGTACTGCCATTATTATTAAAATGTCAAAATGTCACGAAATATTTTACTTTTCTTTAACACCATTACATTTTACAAATCTATATTTTAGCCACCAACACTAAATCAATACACATGAAGAAAAATATTTTAAACTTATTTACCTTAGTTGCTCTAGGAATTGCATTAGTTGGCTTTAAAACTAAAGCCGATAAGACAATGCATAATAAAAATGAAATAGCAACATCTAATACAGTAGCTAAAGAATATACAGTTAATGCTGAATCATCCGTTATCGAATGGCAAGGATTTAAACCTACTGGATCTCACAAGGGAATCATAAACTTAAAAAGTGGTGTAATCACAGCTAAAGGACGTAAATTAAGGAGTGGTTCATTTATAATTGACATGAACACTATTAAAGAAAGTAATAATAATTCCAGATTAGAAGGGCATTTAAAAAGTGCTGACTTTTTTGATGTTACACAATTTCCAACTGCTAGTTTTGAAATTACTAGTTTAGAAGAAAAAGATGGCAATACAATGCTATCTGGCAATTTAACACTTAAGGGGGTTACTAATCCTGTTTCTTTTACTGTTTCTTTAACACAACATGATAATGAATTAACGCTAACTAGTAATGTGTTTACAATAGACCGTTCAAAATGGAATGTGCGTTATGGTTCAAAATCATTCTTTGACGATTTGAAAGATAAATTTATTAATGATGATATTGAATTAAAAATTTCTATTAAGGCAAGTAAAAAGTCTTAAGACTTAAAAGCATACCTTATAAAGCCTTACTTTTTAGTGAGGCTTTGAATTTTGCTAAATTAAACACTTCGCTTCACCAAACATTTAATATACTAAACTTTTGTCGCACGTAGCATTTCCCGTTTTCCTAGAGGACCTTCCAAGCGTTCTACAGTAAAACCAACTTTTTGCATTGCACGTCGCACACTGCCTTTGGCAGAGTATGTTACCAATATACCCTTAGGTTTTAATACTTTATACATGATTTTAAAGATAGCTTCTGTCCATAACTCAGGTTGTACACGTGCACCAAAAGCATCAAAGTAAATGAGATTGTAAGTGTTTACTTCACCTATATCTTTAAATAATTTTTGTTGTTTTATTAATGAAAATTTAGAGTGAATCTCATGCACTTCCTCCCAAGAACAATTGTGAATTTTAGAAAATAAAGTGTTATTTACCTTGAGCTGTTCTGCGTAATTAAGTTGTTTAATTTCATCTGGCGAAACAGGATAGGCCTCAACTCCAACATAATTAACTTTAATATTAATTTTTTCGGATTCAAGGCAAGTTATAAATGCATTTAATCCTGTGCCAAATCCTATTTCTAGTATGAAAATTTTTTGTTGAGATTCGTCACTTTGCTCAGAATGACATAAACTTCGTTGGGAATGCAATAAGAAATGAAGTCCATATTTTATAAAGACGTGTTTTGCTTCCTGTATAGCACCATGAATAGAATGATATTGCTCATTCCAATCTTCAATTTGAATGGTTTTAGAACCATCAGCAGTTGTAATTATTTTGCGCTTCACCTATGTATAATTCCTATATAATAAAGATACATTTTTTTAGGTTGAAATCTATTTTTTATGAGTTGTAATTTGTTTAATTTTGTGGCGACAAAAAAGATATAATGATAGACAATACGGCATATAAGATTGAGATAATTAAAGTTACAAAATCAAAAATTAATGATGTAAATTTTGATGATTTAGGGTTTGGCAGTGTATTTACCGACCATATGCTTGTATGCGATTATAAAGATGGTATATGGAGCACCCCTAAAATAACGCCTTACCAACCTATAACTCTAGATCCTTCAGCACGAATTTTTCACTATGGACAATCTATTTTTGAAGGTCTTAAAGCCTATAAAGATATCGAAGATAC